>JAGHDS010000380.1 GCA_021159845.1 Anaerolineae bacterium | reverse complement strand
TCTCTATCCCACACGAAGCCCGACCCGACGCCTTCCTCCGGGTAGACGCCAAAGAAGAAGCTGGCGCGCAAGACGCGCGTGGTAATGTTCACGACCGCCGGGCTGACTTTCTGGTAGACGGCGATGACGCGCTCTTCGCCGACATCAATCAAGTTAGGGGGGAGATTAGGGGTCGGCGTGGCAACCACGACGATCACCCTGGGAGTCGGAGTCGGAAGCGGGACCGTAGGGGTAGGGGTTGGCGCCGGGGAGAGAGACGTCCCCACGCATCCAGCTACCAAGACAATAGCCATCACGACTCCCCAAGCGAATATGCCCCTATGTCTCATCACTCCCCCTTTCCCGCAAACGGGCTCCATCGGGTTCGACCCGAGCACATCGCCACGTTCTCGGGATGGGCAGGTCACTTCAGGCGAATCGGCCGGCTCGGCCGCGCCCCCAACGTGGCGGGCACTTCGACCTTCCGGCCGTCGCGAACCACAGTCAACGTCACAGTCTGCCCGGGCGACGTGTGACGCGATAGGTAGATGAGTAGATCATCAAAGTTGTGCAGCGGCTGATCGTCGATTTGCACGATGATATCCCCACCAACCGGCACAGGGCGTCCTTTGTAATTGACGGTGTGAGTGCCAGGGCGCAGTTGAGCCCGTTCAGCGGGGCTATTGGGAATGACGTCGGAAATCAAAATTCCTCTTTCCGCCGGAAGTCCCAGATCGCGCGCCATAGAGGGGGATAAGGTCTGCCCTGCGATGCCCAGCCAGGGATGCTCGTAATGTCCCGTCTCGATAAGCGCGGGCACAACTCGCTTGACCAGATTAATCGGGATGGCGAACCCCACACCCGAGTTCGCCCGCACCACGGAACGGATCTGAGCGTTGACGCCGATCACGCGCCCGTGAGCGTCCAACAGGGGCCCCCCGGAGTTGCCGGGGTTGATGGCCGCGTCCGTCTGGATCGCCTCCGGTATCTGAAATCCCGTCACAGCCGGGATCGAGCGCCCCACCGCGCTGATGACGCCCTTCGTGAGGGTGCCCTCATAACCGAACGGGTTGCCGATAGCGATGGCCAGATCACCCACCTGCACAGCGTCTGAGTCGCCCAGCTCCACCGGCACCAGCTCGTTGGGGGACACGTCCACCTGGATCACGGCGATGTCACTATCGGGGTCCGTGCCAACTACTTGGGCGACCACGGTGACATCATCCCAGAACGTGACATCCACTTCGGTCGCGTCGGCCACGACGTGATCGTTGGTCACAATGTGCCCTTGCTTGTCCCACACGAAACCGGACCCCTGCCCCTCGAAGAAGTACTCGTCCGACCCCTCGCCAGTGCCGATCTGCTGTCGCACCGTGATGTTAACCACAGAGGGATATGCCTTCCGGTAGACAGCCTTCACGATCTGCGTCTGAACGTCAGCGTTGGGATCGATGTCGATCACGACGGTGGGAAGCGGGGTGGGAGTGGGCGCGATCTGTTCAATGACGACAGCGGTCGGCCTTAGCGCTGCCCGATCGTTATACTCGCGAGCCTGGACCCAGACAGCCACAGCCGCCATGAGACAGACGCACAGCAAGATAAGCACCCCGCTACCTGCGATGATCGCCCACAGAGTTGTTTTCGAGGTGGAACGCTTCATGCCCGATCAGTCCTTTCCCCGCGATCCCATCGTTTCGTCAAGTACATGCGTTGGTTTCCACCGATGTCCTCCGGGGTGCAACAGCGGCGCGAAAGCGATCCGAGCAACAAGCCACTCTCCGACGAGGCGTCCGTCGGAGAGTGGAATCCGCCTATGTTACCGTCTCAATCGCGCCGGTTGAAGCCGGTGAGCAAGAATACGTAGTACAGCAATGTGGACAATGTCTGCGCCAGCGCGGCCACGTAGGTTAGCGCAGCAGCATCCAACACAGCCTTGGCCTGATGCAATTCACTGCTGTCCACAAGCTGGAAGGACTGCAACAGTTGCAACCCACGGTGGCTGGCGTTGAACTCAACCGGTAACGTGACCAGTGAGAACAAGGCTGCGACAGCGAACCCCGCGATGCCCAGCCAGGCAAGCGTCGGGGTTCCCAACAGCCATCCCACCATGAATAGAAGGGGCGCCACCCACGCGCTGACGGTGATAGCGGGCACCAAGCTGCCACGCAGCTTCAAAGGAGCATATCCTTGAGCATCCTGCAGCGCATGGCCGATCTCATGCATCACGATAGCAAGGGCGGCCACGGATCGCCCATAGGCCACTCCCTTCGACAGCCGCAACGTCTTCGTCCGCGGGTCATAGTGATCTGTCAACTCCCCTGGAATCCCCTCGATCTGAATATGCCCGAGTCCAATCGGTCCCAGGACGGTTCGCGCTGCATCCAGACCCGTCAACCCACGATGGTTGGGCACCCTGGTGTATCGCGCATATGCACTGCGTACCTTCATCTGAGCGTAGAACGCCAGAATCAACGAAGGTAGCACGAACAACAAGTACATCGGATCGAAAAACGGATGGAACACCATCTCTCACTACCCCCACTCTCTACTGGTAAAGTGAAGCTCACTGCTGAGCGAGATATTCTTTTTGTTCCCCTCGGATACCCTCAGATCCGAGCGCGCGTATTATACCACAGCGTTGTGGATATCCTATGAATTTCGAACCCCATAGTGGAAACGCCCTAGAAGGCCGGAGTGAAGAAGTAGATACTCAGAAGCTTCGTTCTCTAGGTGACGGTGAGTCACCGCATGAGCAAGGGCCTCGGATCATTTCGGAGACGCGCGCTTCCAGAACGAGGCGCTCAGGACCGTAGTATGCAACAATCGCTCCAAGAGAGGATCTACCACGTTCAGATCGCGGCGGCTGGTGCAGTAGAGCGCGATCCCCCAGGCAAAATACGCCCGCGGCGATCGGCTCGCCTCTCCGGGTGCATAGCCAAGCTGGAACAGCTCGATGATGCGTCGTCCTACGACCTGCCACTCGGGCGAGACACCACCGCCCTCGGACAACCACGTCCCCTCTGGAGCGCCCGCGCATCCCAGCAAGTGGTCGAAAAGCCCAGCTAACGCCGCCCATACGGCGGCTCTATTTTCCGCGATGTCTACAGGCGCTACATGAGCGACGTTCACCAACGTGCGGTTCTTGACCTGGACCGGCCCCGGACGATACGCGCTGAGGCGTCCTCCAATGAGGACATGCCCCGTCGGCTGAGCCTCCCACCACCGCAACATCTCCGTTGGCAACGGCTTTAAAAGGTCCGCCAGCGCGCGGGCCGGGGCCCAAGCATTACGCCCGACCCGCCTTTCGCGAAAGGCGGTCGGCAGGCGGGCCTGGGCGTTAGGGGCCAAGTGTATCTTCACGCGTAATATCGCGCGCTGGGCTGCAGCGTGCGTACTGTGACTCGCCAACGCTCCTCTCCAGACAGCAACTTCAGAGCCTGCTCCGGCTACGATGAGTGCTCTCACGACGTACAGGCGTGGGGTGGCTAGCTTTGGACTACCCTCCCATCCATGTTATCATATCACAGGCTCCCTTTGGTGCAACTTAACGCGCCAATCATACGTAATGAATATGAGCAGATTGAGCGCGATGCATACATTGCCGAGGGAGGGATAACAACCGTGGATGACAGGACCTTTGTAACAGATGAGGAACGCGGTCCAAGGCGCCTCTACCGTTCTCGAACGAACACCGTCATCGCTGGCGTATGCGGCGGCCTGGGTGAATTCCTGGGGATTGACCCCAGTCTGATTCGGTTGCTATGGCTGGTCGCGAGCTTCATGGGAGGCATGGGGATCGTGGCATACATCGTGCTGGCATTGGTGATCCCGGAGGAACCCATTGAACACGCCCAAGCCAAGCAGGCGCAACCCGGCTGGGGAGCGGGATGGCAGCGAAGCTTGAACAATGCCAGTGTCGGGCTAGTAGTTGGGTTCTCACTGGTCCTGATCGGTGGTGTTCTGTTACTAAACGGTCTTGGGCTGATTCCCAGCTTCGTATACGACTTGTGGCGGTTATTCTGGCGGCTATTCTGGCCACTGCTACTGATCGGCCTGGGGATCATCGTGATCCTGGGCCTATCGGGGCATCCGTGGAGAGGCTCCAGTCGGCCGCTACGTCGCTCCCCGAATCGGGTGATCGCCGGTGTGTGCGGCGGTTTGGGAGAATATTTAGGCGTGGACCCGACGCTGGTTCGCGCGTTTTGGATCTTCGCCACGTTGGTGAGCTTCGGCCTGGGCGTGCTGGCGTATTTGGTCCTGATGTTGGTTATGCCAGAACCGGGAGGGCCAGTCGTCCGGCCCGGCCGTGGCCCGCGCAGAGGACGGCCCTGGTAATCATGTAAAGGACACGCCCAAGCGATCCAAACTGCGTGTCCCCCGAGGACGACGCGATATCCCCATGAGGGCAGCGGGGACAACGAAGGAGGCATCATGGCGACGAAATTGTTGAAGTTCATGGCCGGTGTGGCCTTTGGCGCCGCGGCTGGCGCTGCAGCGGGGCTGTTGATGGCGCCAACACCCGGCCCCGAGGTGAAAGGACACATCCGACAGCGTGTCGATGAGGCCATTGAGGTGGGAAAACGCGCCGCCGCCCAGCGCGAGGCCGAGCTTTTGGCGGAGTTCGAACAGGCGCGCAAACGCACACCAGCATGATCCTGGCATCTTCAAAGCGACGACAGAACACCATACGCAGGCCGAGGGAGGCGCCCCACAGTGCATTGCTCTCCCGGCCTGCATGTCGTTCTGCTCCCACTTTGACGGTTCGACAAGATAGGCAACAGTGCCTTTGCCCACGCTCTCAAAAGCAATACCCCATCCGCCGGATAGCAACGACCATACGGGCAATTCCCGGTTCTCCGGTCATTCCCTTCACTGCTTGTTGGCATCCGGTGAGTGATGTAGACCAAGGGCCCGGTGATGGCCCCCGGGAAGAAACCCGGCTTTTCCGAAAAGCCGGGTTTCTCTTATCGGGTTTCACCAACATTCAGCGGGCGATGTGGATGAAGGTGCTTTGGCCACGGGCAGACCTCATTTCCCAGATCCCCTTCTCCCAGGCGTGGGAGTAAGGGACTTGACTCGGCTTGTGGCGGTGGCGCAGCTAATTTCTCTTACCTTAACGGCGAACAGTCTCTCCCGATCCACACCGTGTTGACAATCTTCCCCTCCGACGGTAAACTCTCACTCCGATCATTCCCGCAGCGAAGGATACTATGCAGCGATCATCACTGACCAGCGCGCGTGAGAGAAAGAAGCAACAGCGCAAAGAGCGCATTTATCGCGCCGCCTTGCGGCTCTTCCGCGAGAAGGGTTTTGATAACACGACGGTGGAGGAGATCACCGAGGCGGCGGGGGTCGCCAAGGGGACGTTCTTTAACTACTTCCCCACCAAGGAAGCCGTGCTTCTCTACCTGGGAGAACAGCAGCTAGGCGGCCTCCACGCGTTGGCGAACATGCAAGGGGATAACTCCGACTCCGCGGCGGAGCGTATCAAGCGCCTCCTCGGCGCATTGGCGGAAAGCGCCGAAAAGGATCGCGATCTGATGCGCCTGATGGTTTCCCGGGCACTGCGCGCGGCCGACCTGGTTCCCAGCGGACGGAGCCGATTCGGCATCCGGGCGATCATTGCCCTGTTGGTCGCCCGAGGGCAGCGGGCGGGCGAGTTTCGATCGGACATCCCCGCGGACAGGATAGCGGGCTTTATCGAGGCCATCTACTTTCATGAGTTATTCCAATGGTGTGATAGCCCGATCCCTTACGCGCTGGCGCAGCGGTTAGAGACCTCGGTCGATCTGCTGATCACCGGGCTTGGACCTCATCCCCAGCCCCCATACCCGGAAACGTGAGTCCACCATGAATGATTCGGCCCCTGTCACCTGGGCAAGTGCCCTCTTCAGCGATCTCGTGTCCTGGCCCTCACCCCCTCTGGCTCAATCTCTGTTGCGCACAGCTGGGAACCGCGCTTTGCGCCGCCTATGGAACGACTTGAAGCTGGTGCAACCCCAGCCATCCATCGTGACGCACGACGGATGGCTGCAACTGGACCTCACTCCCTTCAACCGGGCTGCGGTGTCCCTCCTCGGAACCGATCGCTTCCTTCCTTGGGTGGCCAAGGATGATGACCCCGCGGGGTTGTCCTTGCGAGACCGCTGGCGTGTCTTTCGCGGTAAGCGTCGCTTCATGGGCTACTTGCGGGAGATTGAAGAGAACGGTTCGCGTACGCAGGAAGCTCTTCAGAAGTGGTGGGGAAATGTACGTGCGGCTGAGTGGACACAGGCGTATCTCCTCCAGGTCATGGAGGAGGTCGAGGCAAAGACAGCCCAAGGCTTGGCGATGCTCTGGGCTGCCGATTGGGGACTCTCCTGGCTGGCCGGGCGTGCGGCATCGCTCGCGCCTGCTCCCCTGGATCTGGAAGGCGGACAATTGATGGAGGCGCTACATGCCGTCGCGAACGGGACTTGGGGCCTTGATACCTTCTTGGAAGTGCACGGGCATCGAGCAGCCAATGAATTCGATCTCTCCCAGCCGCGCTGGCGCGAGGATCCGACCCCATTGCAACCCATCCTCCAGATGTATCGTGAGTTGGGAAACCTGCCCAGCCTGCCGGGCGAGGTGTCCCACAGTGGGGACGCTGCCCGGTTGATCATCTCTTTGCAACGCCTGCGGCTTCAGGCGCGCGCGACTTTGGGCCGCGTCGCTGATGCCGTCCGCACCTGGGCGCTGGCTGCGGCCCAGGAGGGCGTGGCTGATGGCCGGCTGTCCTCACCGAATGATGTCTTCCTGCTGGAGGTCGAGGAGCTGAAACAGTTACTGACCGGCGAATGGAACACATCCCGGCGAGCTGAGATTCGTTCGTTGTTGGAGCGAAGGCGCCAAGCCGTGCCCTTCCCCGGAGGTCTGCCCAATATGACCCCCACCGCGGGGTGGCCGGCCTCTCCCGGGCAAGCTACAGGCCCCGCCCGTCTACTGACCGCTTTAGAGGACTGCATCCGCGTGCGCCCTGGCGATGTGCTCGTCCTCCCCTCCGCCGACCCCGTCTGGGGGCTACTGATCCCCTGGGCGAGCGGGGTTATCGTGGAATCGGGTATGCCCTTTAGCGCCGCGGCCGCGCTTGCGCGAGCATGGCATATACCATGCGTCGTCCAGGTCCCGGGCATCCGAGGCACAGTCGAGGACGGACGACCGATCGCGGTTGATGGGAGCACGGGAGCTGTTAGCTACCCCGCGCGGTGAGGATGGTCTCCTTAGTCTCCCCTAATGCACATATTCCTCGTGCCCATTGGACATAATCCCGCTTCCCGCCGGGCACAGGTTCGGGTAAAATGGGGCGGGAGGATATTGCCGTGCCTGAGCTAACTGGCGTCATTGAACGCATTACCTATCACAACGAGGAGAACGGCTATACGGTCGCCCGCCTGGCGCCCGAGGGCAAAGACTACCTTGTCACCGTCATCGGCAACATGCTTGGCATCAACGTGGGGGAGTCCGTGCGCCTGACCGGGCAGTGGACAGTTCATCCGCAGTACGGTCGACAGTTCAAGGCTGAGTCCGTGCGGACGGTCCTCCCGGCCACCGTCGAGGGGATCCGCAAGTACCTGGGCTCCGGGCTCATCAAGGGGATCGGTCCCGTCACGGCGGAACGGATTGTCGGGCACTTCGGATTGGAGACGCTGGATGTGATCGAGGAGGCCCCCGAGCGGCTTTTGGAGGTGCCGGGGGTCGGCCCGAAGCGCGTGGGCATGATCCAGCGTGCCTGGGAGGAGCAGCGTCAGATCAAGGAGGTCATGCTGTTCCTGCAGGCCAATGGGGTCAGCACCTCGCTGGCAGTAAAGATCTACAAGGCCTATGGGGATTCGGCCATCGCCGTGGTGCGTAATGATCCCTACCGGCTGGCCCGGGATATCCACGGCATCGGCTTCATCACCGCGGACAAGATCGCCCGCAACCTGGGGATCGCTCCGGACGCCCCGGGACGGGCGGCGGCGGGCGTCGCCTACGTTCTCAGCCAGAAGGCGGACGAGGGACACGTTTACGTGCCTCGCCAGGAGCTCGTCGCGGAGGCCGCGCGCCTTCTGGAGATCGACGAGGAAAAGGTGAACCAGGCGATCGAGGCGTTGGCCCTGGACGAGCAGGTACACGTCGAGTCCCTGCGAGACCTCCGCTCTCCCGTTCAGGCCGATTCGGACGTGCATTCCCCACAAGTAGTACGGGAGTCTGGCCCGGTCTGGGCGGCGGAGGAGCAGGCGGTGTACTTGACGCCCTTCTACTATGGCGAGATCGGCGTGGTGGGGCGGCTGAAGCGGCTGATCGAGGCGCCGGTGGATCGTCTATCCCCCTTCCTATCCCTCGATTGGGCGGCCGCGTTTGATGCCATCCAGCGCCGGACGGGGCTGGCGTTGGCGCCCGCGCAGCGGCAGGCCGTGCAGACCGCCCTGACCCGGCGGGTCGCGGTGCTCACGGGAGGCCCGGGCACAGGTAAGACCACCACGGTGCAGACGATCATCCGAATGTTGGAGATGATGGGGCGCTCTTATGTGCTGGCGTCGCCCACGGGACGGGCGGCCAAGCGTCTGACCGAGGCCACCGGCCGTGAGGCAAAGACGGTGCATCGCCTGTTGGGGTTTAAGCCGGGCCAGGGAGCGACATTCCAGCATAACGAGGAGAACCCGCTGGACGTGGACATGGTGATCGTGGACGAGGCGTCCATGCTGGATCTCCTGCTCACCAACCATTTGCTCAAGGCCATCCCGCCCGGCGCGCATCTGCTCCTGGTGGGCGACGTGGACCAGCTTCCGTCGGTGGGGGCGGGAAACGTGCTGCGGGATATCATCGCCTCCGGTGCCGTGGCCGTGGTGCGGCTGGAGACGATCTTCCGTCAGGAGGAGGGCAGTTACATCATCGTCAACGCTCATCGCATCAATCAGGGCCAGATGCCGATCCTGGATAACCGCAAGGCCCGGGATTTCTTCCTGTTCAAGACGGACGATCCGGAGCGGGCGGCCGAGCTGGTGGTGGAGCTGGTGCAGACGCGCAGCCCTCGTCGGTTTGGCCTGTCCCCTTCTGACATCCAGGTGCTGAGCCCCATGCATCGGGGGGAGGCAGGCGTGGGCAATCTGAACCTGCTCCTGCAGGAGGCGATCAACCCGCCGTCCGAGCGTAAGCCGGAACGCCGGGTGGGTGGTCGCGTCTTCCGCCTGGGCGATCGCGTGATGCAGATGCGCAACAACTACGATAAGGACATCTACAACGGCGACTTGGGACACATCGTCGCCATAGACCTGGAGGACCAGACGCTGGTGGTCGATTTCGACGGCCGGCGCGTGACGTATGATTTCCTGGAGCTGGATGAGTTGGTGCACGCGTACGCCATCTCGGTGCACAAGGCACAGGGCTCGGAATTCCCGGCGGTGGTCGTGCCCGTGCTGACGCAGCACTACATCATGCTCCAGCGCAACCTGCTGTACACGGCCGTTACGCGGGCGCGACGGTTGGTCGTCCTGGTGGGGACGCCGCGCGCCATCGCCATCGCCGTCCGGAACGATCACGTGAGCCGACGGTACAGCGCTTTGGAGGAGCGGCTGAGGGGCCGCGCGATGTCATAGAACGTGGTCGTGATCACTCACAGGAATGGAAGGTGGATGAATCATGTCAACATTCTCTCGGATCGTCGTAGTTGGGGCATCGAACACGGATATGGTCATTCAGACGGATCGGTTGCCGCTGCCGGGGGAGACAGTCATGGGCCACGATTTGGTCGTCGCCCCGGGTGGAAAGGGGGCTAACCAGGCTGTGACGGCCGCCCGGCTCGGCGCGGATGTCACATTCATCGCCCGAGTCAGCCAAGACATGTTCGGCCAGGAAGCGATGGAGAATTTCCAACGCGAGGGGCTGGATGTCCGCTACGTAGTCCGGGATTCGGATGCTCCGTCCGGCGTCGCCCTGATCATCGTTGGCCCAAGCGGGCAGAATATCATCGCTGTGGCCCCGGGCGTGAACTCGCGCCTCTCTCCAGCGGATGTGGAGGCAGCCTCGGCAGCCTTTGCGAATGGGGGTGTTGTTCTCCTTCAGATGGAGATCCCCTTGGACACGGTGATGGCGGCGGCCAGGGCGGGTCGGGCGGCGGGGGCTACAGTTATTCTGAATCCTGCCCCGGCTCCCTCTATGCCAATCCC
>JAGHDS010000310.1 GCA_021159845.1 Anaerolineae bacterium | reverse complement strand
TATGATTTCATCTGGTCTACGTATGGCCGCGAGTGGGGATTGCCCCGCACGGATATGGGGCGGGCCAAGTATTACGAGACGGAGATCCCCTGGGAAGCCTATTATCCCTTCAAGTCGGTGGAGGAAGTGCTGGCCTTCAACCCCCTGGAAGTGGCGGACCTGCCAAGTATGGATGAGCTGATAGCCTCCGTTCGTGAGTACTATGAAAAAGGGCAGGCACTTTACCCGGAAGCCGTGTTCCCCGGAGGCTTTTACAACTCCGTTTTCACATGGAACATCATTACCTTCGGTTGGGAACTGTTCATGCTGGCGACCAAGGCCGATCCCGACCGCTTCGAGGAGATCCTGGAGCAGTTCACCCAGATCAGCATGAAGGTGGTGGAGGCTCACATTCGGGCGGAGGTTCCCGTCTTCCTTTGTCATGATGACATCGTCTGGGCCAGTGGTCCGGTCTTCTCGCCGGCGTGGATGCGACGGTACATCTTCCCCCGGCTAAAACGGTTGTGGGACCCACTACACGAGGCGGGGATTAAGGTTCTGTTCTGCTCGGATGGCAACTTCGATGAGTTCGTCGATGACCTCGTCGAGGCAGGGGCGGATGGATTCATCTTTGAGCCGCTGACCAGTTTGGAGTATATTGTCGAACGTTACGGTCAATCCCACGTGATCATTGGGAACATCGATTCCCGTATTCTTCAGTATGGCACGCCGGAGGCCATTCGGGCGGAGGTGAAACGGTGTGCGGACTTAGGGCGGGATTGCCCGGGCTATTTCTTCGCTGTGGGTAACCATATCCCATATACGGTCCCTATCTCCAGCATCGAGTGCTATCTGGAAGCCATCGAGGAGTACGGTAGGCGCTGAGATGGGCCTCGCGTGATGGCCTGAGGCGCGAAATGCGTCCAGTGATCCGGGCTTCGCGGGGATTGGGAGGCCTTGCTCTGAGCGTGTCCTAAAGCATCTCGGGAGCTTGTTGCTTTGAAAGCGATTGTTGCCTCGTTGACACTTGGAGGTACCTGGAGTATCATTGAGAAGCCCTGTGGTACCCATGTCACATCGATGTGACAAAGCCTTATGTGCTATGTAGAGAATTAGGTAAGCGTCGAACCGTAGGGGACGCGTAGGGGGCAACTTTCCAAAGGGTGTCTTGTTTTGGGGCCGGGGCCCTCGTGTCTTCCAGGTGAAATGGTGATGTTCTGTTGGCGGGGTTCCGCACTGGGTTCTCGATTAGGTGTGTGATGCATGGCTACGATACGTGACGTTGCAAAGCGGGCGGGCGTTGCGCCAATTACCGTCTCGCGAGTGATTAATAATTCTGGCTACGTCAGCCAGGAGACGCGAAAGCGTGTCGAGGCAGCGATTGCCGAGTTGCACTATGTGCCCAATTCGCTGGCCAGGAGCCTTCGTTTCAAACGAACTCATACGCTGGCTCTGGTCTTGACGGATATTACCAATCCGTTCTGGACAACAGCTGCACGTGGCGTGGAAGATGCCGCGCGTGAGAATGGGTTTAACCTCATTCTCTGTAACACGGACGAGGATGAGAAACGGGAGGCGGAATACGTCCGAGTCTTGTTAGAGCGTCAGGTCGATGGCTTCCTGTTAGTGCCAGCCTGTGGGGATAACCGCAGTATCATGCTCTTGCAGGGACAATCCATTCCCTTTGTCGTGCTTGACCGACATATCCCCGGCGTCCGAGTGGATACCGTGCGCGGCGATAGCTTCGGCGGCGCGTTTGAGCTGACGACCCATCTGATCCGGCTGGGGCATCGGCGGATTGCGATGCTCTCGGGGCCCCCTCATGTTTCCACGGCCGAGAGCCGTGTGAGCGGCTATCGCCGGGCCTTGATCTACCATAATGTGCCTGTAGATGAGGACCTGATCCTCTACGGCGAGTATAAGGAGGCTAGTGGTCGCGACCTGGCCCGCCGGGCGTTATCGCTCCAGCCGCCTGTTACGGCGCTCTTCGCGGCCAATAACTTCATCGCCATCGGCGCTCTGCAGACATTGCGCGAGGCGGGCATCCGTGTCCCTCAGGATATGGCGTTGGTGTCCATTGATGATATCCCTCAGGCTTCCGCTATCTATCCCTTCCTCACGGTAGCGGTGCAACCAGCCTATGAGATGGGAGCTATAGCGACTCGCCTGCTGCTAAGCCGGCTTTCGGAGCAGTCCGATCACGGCCCCTTAGAGATCGTGCTCCCGATGACTATCATCTTGCGAGAATCGTGTGGGCAGCACCTTAGCAGCGCATGATCACATCGTAGATCGCATGTCTCGGATATCCTTCGGGGCATACAATCATCCAGCATAGGAGGATAAAGAGATGGCTGATGTGCAAGGCATCAAGGTAAATCCCCCGCGGAATAGATTGGTGGGAGATATGCCCAAGATCGGCATCCGCCCCACGATCGATGGCCGCCGCAAGGGGGTTCGGGAATCGCTGGAAAGTCAGACGATGGCGTTGGCTAAAGCCGTTGCGGACCTGCTAACGAAGAACCTCCGGCATCCTAATGGTCTCCCGGTGGAATGTGTCGTCGCGGACACATGCATTGGAGGAGCTGCCGAGGCTGCCCGGGTCGCGGAGCAGTTCCGCAAGGAGGGAGTGGGCGTCTCCATTACTGTAACGCCCTGCTGGTGCTACGGCTCGGAGACGATGGACATGGATCCCCTCATCCCCAAAGCGGTGTGGGGCTTTAACGGCACCGAGCGCCCCGGCGCGGTGTACCTGGCCGCCGTTTCGGCCGCGCACAACCAAAAGGGGTTGCCCGTCTTCAACATCTACGGGCGAGATGTCCAGGACGCCGGGGATACTACGATTCCCGAGGATGTAGCGGAGAAACTCCTGCAGTTCGCCAAGGCCGGGCTGGCTGTCGCCACGATGCGTGGCAAGTCCTACCTCTCGATGGGCGGCGTTTCTATGGGAATCGGTGGCTCCATCGTGGACCATAGCTTCTTCGAGGCCTACCTGGGCATGCGGGTGGAAACGGTGGACATGACCGAGTTCGTCCGCCGGATCGAGGAGGAGATCTACGATAAGGAGGAGTTCGCCCGGGCTTTGAAGTGGGTGAAGGCGAATTGCAAGGAGGGTAAGGATTATAATCCTCCCGAGCAACAGCGCACGCGAGCACAAAAGGATCAGGACTGGGAGACGGTGGTCAAGATGGCCATCATCGCTCGGGATCTCATGGTGGGGAACCCGCGGCTGGCCGAGTTGGGCTATGGTGAGGAGGCACTGGGGCACAACGCGATCGTCGCCGGCTTCCAGGGGCAGCGCCAATGGACAGATCACTTCCCGAATGGCGACTTCTTGGAGGCGATCCTCAACTCCTCCTTTGATTGGAACGGCATTCGGGAGCCGTTCATCGTTGCTACCGAGAACGATAGCCTGAACGGGGTCTCCATGCTCTTCGGCCACCTGTTGACCGATACGGCGCAGATCTTCGCCGATGTGCGGACGTACTGGAGCCCGGCAGCGGTCAAGCGCGTGACCGGCTACGAGCTTACCGGATTGGCAGAAGGCGGAATCATTCACCTGATCAATTCGGGCGCGGCGACGCTGGATGCCACAGGGGACCAGAAGCGAGATGGCGAGCCGGTGATGAAGCCGTATTGGGAGATCACGCCGGAAGAGGTGGCTGCTAGCCTGGATTCGACGACCTGGTATCCGGCTGTCACGGAGTATTTCCGCGGCGGTGGGTTCTCCTCCGGCTTCCTGACCAAGGGCGTCATGCCGGTTACCATGTCTCGGATTAATATCATCAAGGGGCTGGGACCGGCCCTTCAGATCGCCGAGGGATGGTTCATCAACCTGCCCGAAGAGGTTCATCATGTCTTGAACGAGCGCACAAACCCCACCTGGCCGACACACTGGTTCGTACCTAACCGGACCGGCAGCGGCCCCTTCCGCGATGTCTACTCCGTGATGTACAATTGGGGAGCAAACCACGGGGCCATCAGCTATGGCCACATCGGGGCCCGGCTGATCACGCTGGCCTCGATCCTGCGCATCCCGGTGTACATGCACAATGTGCCGGAGGAGCGGATCTTCCGGCCCAGCGCGTGGACGGCGTTTGGCGCTATGGATCCCCAGGGAGCCGATTTCCGGGCCTGTGCCAACTTTGGGCCGCTGTACGGGAAGTACTGATCCCTGAGAGTAGCGGGTCTGGCGGCGGGCCAAGCCGGGATGTGGGGCATGGCCCGCCTTTTTTCATCGCTTGAGGGCGAGGGAGGTAAACGATGAACGTAGCGGGATTCGTCCCCATCGGAAATGTGGTCCACTGGGACCAACATGGAGGCCAGATAGATCTCTCCTGCTCAAACGGGCACGTGCGCATTTACGTGCTGGCCCCCGATCTCATTCGGGTTCGCGCCACGCCCGGTGCCGATTTCGGTCCCGATGAGTCTTGGGCCGTGATCAGGCATGATTGGCCAGCGACTCCCGTCAGCATCGGGGAGACGAATCGGACGATTATCCTCTCCACCGGCAAACTGCGGTTGGAGATCGGGAAGCAGCCACTGCGCCTGCGGTTCTACGACGCACGGGGGGAGCTGCTGGCCGCGGACGAGACGCGACGCGGTATGGGCTGGCAGGACGGCGCACCCATCGCGTACTTCACATTGCTGGATGATGAGCATATCCTGGGCCTCGGCGAGAAGGTGGGGCCGCTGGATAAGCGCGGCCATAAGTGGGAGATGTGGAATACCGACGCTCATCCACGCCACCTTCCCACAACGGATCCCCTGTACGAGTCATTCCCCTTTTACCTGGGCCTGCGTCCCGGGCTGGGGTATGCCCGCTTTTTCGATAACACATGGCGTAGCCACTTCGATGTTGGCTACAGTGAGCCGGATGTTTTGCGCTATGATGCGGCGGGAGGGGAGCTGAACTACTACTTCATTTACGGGCCGACCCCGGCCACCATCCTGAGCCGATACACGGAGCTTACTGGACGTATGCCCTTGCCGCCGCGCTGGGCCTTGGGGCATCAGCAATGCCGCTGGAGTTACTATCCCGAGTCTCGGGTGCGGGAGATCGCCGAGGGCTTGCGCAGCCGAAAGCTGCCCACGGACGTCATCTACCTGGATATCGACTACATGGATGGCTACCGGGTGTTTACCTGGGACAAGGAGCGTTTCCCAGATCCAGCCCAACTGGCCGCCGACTTGCGGGAGCAAGGGTTTCGCTTGGTTACCATCATCGATCCCGGCGTCAAAGTAGACGAGAAGTATCCTGTTTACAAAGAGGGGGTGGAAAAGGGGTATTTCTGCCGCAAGCCGGATGGCAAGCTCTTCGTCGGCCCAGTCTGGCCCGGTGATGCCGTGTTCCCCGACTTCACCCACCCGGACGTGCGTCGTTGGTGGGGCGACCTGCACCGGGCGCTGACGGATGTCGGCATTGCTGGTGTGTGGGATGATATGAACGAGCCATCGGTGTTCGGCGGCGTTAACTGGACGATGGACGAGGACGTCGTTCACTACGACAACGGCCACGAGACGTCCCACAGTAAGTCGCATAACGTATACGGGCTGCTGATGGCCCGGGCCACGCGGGAGGGGCTGGAACGGCTGCGCCCAAACGAGCGGCCGTTCATTCTCACGCGGGCGGCTTACGCTGGTGTGCAGCGCTACGCGGCCGTGTGGATGGGGGATAACTCGAGCTGGTGGGAACACCTGTGGCTCGCCATGCCCATGTGCATGAGTGTCGGCCTGGCCGGGCAGCCCTTCGTGGGCGTGGACATCGGCGGCTTCAGCGATGATTGCACCCCCGAGCTTTACGCGCGCTGGATCCAGCTTGGGATATTCACGCCTCTTGCCCGTACTCACAGCGCGCTGGATACCCGGGATCAGGAGCCGTGGGCCTTCGGCCCGGAGGTGGAGCGTATCGCGCGCAAATACCTGGAGCTGCGCTACCGGCTGCTTCCGTACACATACACGCTCTTCTGGGAAGCATCTCAGACCGGGGCGCCGATCATGCGTCCTCTGGCTTATGCTTACCCAGACGATCCGGTCACGTATGAGCTCAGCGATGAGTTCCTGTGGGGCGACGCTTTCCTGGTGGCTCCCGTCTACCAGGAGAAGGCGAGACATCGGGCGATCTACCTGCCCTCTGGCCGCTGGATCGACTACTGGACGGGTGAAGTACACGATGGCCCGACCTGGATCGTGAGGAAGGCACCATTGGACACGCTGCCGCTTTACGTGCAGGCGGGGAGCATCATCCCCACCGGTCCGGTGATGCAGTACACGGATGAGAAGCCGCTCGATCCGCTGACGCTGGATGTATACGGGGGCGCCGCGGGGCGTTTTGTGCTGTACGAGGACGACGGGTTGACGATGGCTTACCGTGATGGCATGTGGGCGACCGTGGAGATCACCTACGAGGAGGGGGATAAGTCGGCGGTGTTGACCATCGGGGAACGTCGCGGGAAGTACGCTCCCCCACAGCGGCGGATCATCGTCCGACTCCACGGGTGGACAGCTGAGCCTGCTTCAGTAACGTTGGATGGGCAATTGGTTGAGGCAACCTGCGACGCGGCGGCTGGGATCGTCTCGTTCGATTGGCAAGATGATGGGCACGAGCATAAGGTGGTCCTGGCTACCTCGTGACTTGCACTCGGTTGGCTCCATGCGGAGCCTCAAACGCGGGAGGGAAAAGAGATGAAGCCAGCAGCAGATATCAAAGTGGGAGTCAAGCCGGTTTTCGGGCAGATCATCCACAGTGCCGCGTGGGAAGGCCCATGCAGGACCGGCATGATGGAGGAGCTGACTCCGGAGGCAGAGCGAACCAACGCCCAGGCAGCTTTCCAAAAGTTCCAGAAGGAGCTGGAGGCGAATCTCTCACCAGAGGCAGAACTTCTAGAGCCTGTATACATCGAATATGATGAAAGCTTTACCGTGAAAGATAGTGAGTTCGCCAAACTGGAACCGGATCTCCATGCCGTAGATTTGTTCCTGATCTCCTACCGCGTGCCAGGGATCGAGCGGTACGGGAAGCCCATCGCCATGATGGGGTGCGGCGTGACGAACGTAGACATCGCTGCCTATCTTCGCAGCCAGGGGTTGGAAGGTTACGCTCCCATCGACTACGGAGAGCTCAACGAGCTCATCTCCCTCATGCGGGTGAGGAAGGCCATACGGCAGACCAGGATCTTGTCGATCACGGAAGGGGAATTGAGACCTGCGGGGGTGGTCAGCAGCATCTGGAACGTAGAGGATCTGAAAGCCCGGTTCGGTACAGAGCGCAAGCGGGTTTCCAGTGCGAAGTTCTTCCGGGCCTTGGAAGAGGTCAGTACCCGGGAGGCTGAGGCCCTGGCGGAGAGGATCATTGGGAATGCCCAGAGGGTGAAGCTCGCGAAGGAGTATGTGGTAAACGACGTGAAGTTTTATCTGGCCACCAAGCGTCTGATGGAGCAATATGACTGTAACGCTCATACCACGCCTTGTTTCGAGATCTGCGGCACCAGACTCCCGGAGCGCTTCAAGGTCGTTCCCTGCCTGACTCACACTTTGTTGAAGGATGAGGGATACCCATCGGCGTGTGAGGGAGACTTAAGTGCCTTGATGGCTATGGCGGTCTTAATGTACACAGCCGGGAAGTCGGCGTTCATGGGTAATCCGATGATGAGGGACGAGAACACCATTGAGGTCACCCACAGTGTGCCGGGGTTGAAGATGAACGGTTTCGATAAGCCCGATCTGCCCTATGAGCTCTGGCACTTCACCGCCGGCGGGTGGGGGACAAAAGTACAGATCGATCTGGCAGCCAACGAGGAGAAAGCCGTCACACTGGCCCGGTTCAATCCATCCGCTACCAAGCTGCTGGTTGTGAGCGGGACTGTAGTCGACTGTCGCTTCAACGAGCAGGGGTGCAGCCCTACGGTGGCAATCGCGGTCGAGAATGCAAGGGATGTGATCCACCTGCAGGCCGATTTCGGCCATCACATGGCGATGGTGTATGGCGACTATGTGGAGATGATCAAGAAGCTATCCACCATCATGGATTTTGAGGTCGTAGCTGCCTGATCCATCAGACGGATGGCTGAAGGCCCCCCTGGGCTTTGATCCCTCGAGAAAGCAGGACCTCCTCTGGCGAGATCTCAATGGTAGAGCCCTGGCTTCTTCGGGAAGCCAGGGCTCTTTCGCCCATCGTTGCACGTCCTCGGTGTCTTCTTCAATACGTCCACCGGCGTGCAACGGTTCACTATCCTCCTGACTGCCGCGTGAGGCGATTCTCTCACCCCAACGGTGAACAAGTGCGCCAGCACGTAGCTGTTCACCGCTCTCCTACTGGATCCCATTGGCATCCAGTGAACGGTGTGGACGAAAACGCTTTCGGCATCAGGCGTCTAGCTCTAAATGCTTTGGCGGTAAACGGCCCTCATTCCCCAGACCCTCTTCTCCCACGCCTGGGAGAAGAGGGCTGGATTCGGCTTGTGGTGGCGGCGCAGTTAAATCCTCCTACCCTAGCGGTGAACAGTTACCACTACGCCAGCACACGACATTGCTCGATTCGGTGGGTTCAGCTATAATTTAGAATAAGCTAAACATTGGCTTCGCGATCGTATCATGGTTTCGCCTGGCATGAGGTTGCCTGAGAGGTGATGAGGTGAAGGTACGCACGCCCGCTGTGGAAGACTACCTGCGAGTGATCTACAATCTGCAAGAACAGGACGAGACGGCCACCACGTCAGCCATAGCCGAGTTGCTGGGGGTGCGGCCGGCCTCAGTCACGAATATGCTCAAGCGATTGGACGCGTTGGGGTTGGTGGATTATGTGCCCTATCAGGGGGCGATTTTAACGCCAGCTGGTGAGCGCATAGCGCTGGAGGTCGTGCGGCACCACCGGCTACTGGAACTATACCTGGCTGAGGCGTTCGACATCTCGTGGGATCGTGTGCATGAGGAGGCCGACCGGCTGGAACATGTGCTCTCCGATGATCTGGAGGCCCGGATCGCAGCCATGCTGGGTGAGCCCACCGTGGACCCTCATGGTGACCCCATTCCCACGCCAGACTTACAGCCGACGGAAGTTCACGGCGTGTTGTTAAGCCATTGCCCGCCCGATCGGGAAGCGCGGGTTTTACGTGTCCTCCTCCAGGCGCCGGAGATCTTGCGTTATCTGGGACGCTTGGGGGTAAGGCCGGGTGCCCGTGTTACCCGGCTGGCATCTTCCTGTGGCGAAGGTCGTCTGCCCTTACTAGTGAATGGCCTGGAGCAGGTCATTGAACCCGAGCTGGGCGATTATATCCTGGTCAGCGAGGAAGTGCTGGAAATCCCCGATTCCTCAAGGATAGGAGCGGATTGATGGCTGTCATCGAGCTGCCCATTGTCATAGCGCTGTTGTTGATTGGATTGATCGTGGTCGAGGCCGCTGCCATCTGGTGGCTGTACCAGGGTAAGGTACAGGCAACGCGCTCCGGTCAGGTGAGCGAGGCGGCGGAGGACCTTTTGAAAGAGCTGTATGATCTGGTCCCTCAGGGCCAGGCCATCGGTGCTCAGCGATTGGCGGATACCACACAGCGGGAGCCTGCGGCGGTTTCCAATCTCGTGGACTCCCTGAAACGCGCCGGATGGGTGACTCAGCAATCCGGCGGGGACATCCAACTCACCGAGGCGGGGCGTTCTCGGGCGCTTCAGCTCACCCGGGCGCATCGTCTTTGGGAGCGCTACCTGGCGGAGGAGGGCACACCGCTGGAAGAGGTGCATGTGAAGGCCCATCGCAAGGAGCATGTCCTGACGGCAGAGGAGGCCGATCGACTGGACGAGCAGTTGGGCTTTCCAGCGCGGGACCCCCACGGTGACCCTATCCCGGACCGCGATGGGGTCATGCGGGAGACGATAGGTGAGCCGTTGACGGCGTGGCCGGAGGGTAAACCGGCTCGTGTCACACACATGGAGGACGAGCCGCCCGCCCTATTCGCCCAATTGCTGGCGATGGGGCTGGCCCCTGGTGTTCGGCTGGTCATCAAGCGGCGCGCGGGGGGCCGGCTGAGCATCCAGTACGATGGCCAGACGGCTTTCCTGGCCCCGGCCGCCGCCGAGCGCATCTTCGTCCAGGAGGCGCCGCCGGATGTCGTGCCGCTGAGCAGCCTTGGCGTGGGACAGACGGGCGTCGTGGTGGAAGTGCAGGAGGCGGGGAAGACGCTGCGGCGCATGTTGGACATGGGCCTGGTCCCCGGTGCCGAGGTCGAGGTCGTGCGCGCCGCCCCACTAGGGGATCCTGTCCAGTATCGGGTGAAGGGCTCGTCGATCTCCTTACGCCGACGGGAGGCCGCTCGTATTCTTGTCATCCCGCAGGACGGGGCGCCGGTTGAGGCGCGGGATGAGGCACGAGCGTCTTAATCATTGTATTCTCCCAATGAGGGACCACGCTTCGATCATACAGGAGCGCTAGGATATGGCATTAGAGCAAGCGCGTACGCAGGAGATCCTCGCGGATTTGATGGGGGAGCGGCGACGCGAGGACGTGGTCATCATCGCCCTTACCGGGAATCCCAATGTCGGGAAGAGCACGCTTTTTAACGCGCTGACCGGGCAGAGGCAGCACACGGGCAATTGGCCGGGGAAGACGGTAGAGCTGGCCTTCGGGGAGTTCGAGTTTCGCGGTGAATCGGTGCTTGTTGTGGACTTGCCGGGCACATATAGTTTGGCGGCTCAGTCGCCAGAAGAGGTCGTCGCCCGGGACTTCGTGATTCAGGGTGGGGCCGATGTGGTCATCGACGTGGTGGATGCCACCAACCTGGAGCGCAACCTGAACCTCGCGTTGCAGCTGTTTGAGCTGACCGATCAGGTGGTCGTCGCTCTGAACCTGATCGACGAGGCGGAGCGCTCTGGGATCCACGTGGATGCTCAGGCTCTGAGTGAAGTCCTGGGCGTGCCGGTTGTGCCCATTGTCGCTCGGGATAATGAGGGCGTCTCAACGCTTGTGGCCACCGCGCTGGATGTGGCGCATGGTCGCCGGGTTCCTCATCCGGCTCGGGTGGACTACGGGTTGGCGTTAGAGCGAGCGATTAACCAGTTAGCCGAGCGGATCCGTTCCCTGGGCTTGAATGGTCGAAGCCGTTGGGTCGCTTTGAAACTGTTGGAGGATGACCCGGAGATCACTGCGGCTTTCCGGGCGGGCGATATATCCGCTTGCTGTCTGGCGCGTCGGAAGGATATCCTGTACGGCGATGCGGTTGTGGGGCAGCCGGTGGACCCTCGGCTGCCCGAGATCCTATCCGAGGCAGAGGCCATTGCGGAGGGCATGACGCCCGACGCTCGCGTGGAGATCGTGCGGCGACGCTATGTTTTCGCTCACGAGGCCGTGCAGCGAGCTGTGCGTCGGACCAGCACTTTTCATGCTGGATTGACAGATCGACTGGATCGCATCGTCACGCATCGCTTGTGGTCCTGGCCGATCATGCTCGCTATGCTCGCGCTCGTCTTTTGGATCACGATCAAAGGGGCTAACATTCCATCGGAGTGGCTGGCGGCTGGGTTCGACTGGCTGGCGCACGTCGCGCGGGCCTTTCTGGAGGGGATCAATGCCCCCTGGTGGGTGGAGGGCCTGCTGGTTGACGCGTTGATCGTTGGCCTGGGGGCGGTGATCAGCGTCATGCTGCCCCCGATGGTCATCTTCTTCACGGCCTTTGCGCTGATGGAGGATTGGGGATTCCTCCCCCGCGTGGCTTTCAACCTCGACCGCCTGATGCGCATGGTGGGTTCGCAGGGAAAGCAATGCCTGGTATGCGCGATGAGTTATGGGTGTAATATCACGGGGGTGATGTCAGCTCGGATCATCGATAACGAGAAGGACCGGTTGGTGGCCATCCTCACTAGCCCGTTGATCATCTGCAATGGGCGATTCGGCGCTGGCATCGTTTTGGTCATGACCCTTTTCAGGGAGAGGGCGCTCTTCGTCATGCTCAGCCTCGTCCTCCTCAGCCTGGGGGCGGTCTTCCTGGCGACCTTCGCCCTGAATAACACGATCTTTCGGGACGAGCCGGGTGGTTTCGTGCTTGAGCTGCCCCCCTATCGGATGCCCCAGATCGGCCCGGTGGTCTGGCGCGTGCTGGTCGATAAGGTCGGAGATACGATGTTGCGCGCCGTGGAGATCGCCGCTCCGACGGTGATCCTGATCTGGCTGATGGGGAATTTCCCGCGTGGTGCCCCCTTCGAGCAGACGCCCATCGGCTGGCTGGTCCATGCGCTCGCCCCATTGGGCCGGCCGTGGCAGCTCAGCGGTGAGGCTATGACCGCCTTGCTTTTCACGTTGCCTGCCAAGGAGATCGTCGTGCCCAGCCTGGCGATGACCTATGGCTTGCAATCCAGCCTGTCCGACTCCAGGGCCGTATTGGATTATCTGGCAGCTAGTTGGACGCCACTAACGGCGTACACTTTCATGGTCTTTTACATGTTGTACCTGCCCTGTTTGGTGACCACATGGGCTACCTGGCGGGAGACGCGCAGCCTGAAGTGGACAGCGATGGGGATCCTGGTCCCGTTGACCGTTGCAACGGTCATCACGACGATTGTATTCCAGGTGGGACGTTTGATCGGCCTGAGCTGAGGAAGGTAGGGCCTGGTCAGAGGTATGCCTTGACCTGCTTGGCGGCGGTGCGGGTCATGCCGGGCACGGAGGCCAGGTCTTCTACGGATGCTTTCCGGATGGCCTCCAGCGAGCCGAATCGGCGGAGCAGCGCCTGCCGTCGTTTGGGGCCAATGCCCGGGATTTCGTCCAGGGCGGAGGAGAGCGTGGCCCTGCGGCGGCGGTTGCGCTGATATGTGATGGCGAACCGGTGGGCTTCATCTCGGATGCGTTGTACCAAGTGGAGGGCGTCGGAGCCGCGTGGCAGGATCACGGGATCGGGGCGGCCGGGGAGGAAGATCTCCTCCCGTTGCTTGGCCAGTCCTGCCACCGGAACCACCTCACGCAGCCCGTATTCTTCCAGCACTTCTAGCGCCACGTTGAGTTGCCC
>JAGHDS010000439.1 GCA_021159845.1 Anaerolineae bacterium | reverse complement strand
GCAGGATGTTCTCCTCCACCGTCAGCGCGCCGATCAGCCGGCGATCCTCCGGCATGTAGCCGAATCAAGCCTCTAGCTCCAAGTGCTCTGGCCGCGGATGGCCCTCGTCCCCCAAACCCCTTTCTTCCACGCCTGAGAGAAGGGGACTTGATTCGGCTTGTGGGGGCCAACAAGCCCTCGGCCCGTTTGGCTGCAGGGCACACAACTTCGTGAGACTCGATGCACGGGGATGTAGCACAGCTAACCCCTTTTACCCCAACGGTGAACAGTCGCCATGAGCGGTGGCACACCGCATAACGATGAGAATGGATGGTCGATACCGATGAGCATAAGAACGCAGATGACGCTGATGCACGCAGATCCCCACGGATCATCCCGATTTTGCCCTTTCATCTGCGTAGATCGGCTCCTTCTGCGTCATCAGCGTTCACCCATTCTATTTACGGAACAGTCGCCAGACAAAATCGGTTTGACAGGAGGGGCTCGATCCTTTACAATTTGGATGTACTTCACAAATGGATAGTGTCATGCGCAGGGGTGCTCCAGTAGCCCGGAAGCTCGGAGCACAATGGGGGAAGACCGGTCGAAGTCCGGCGCTGTCCCGCAACTGTAGCCTGAGCCGCCGCGCGGCTCAGGAAGCCAGAGTACCCGCCTCTGCGTGAGCTCGTTAACCACCTTCGAGGCAAAGGGGGCCGAGCGTAAGAATTCATCGGCGGCCTCGCCACATGAGCAACGTGGCAGGCGCACATCCTACGTTCAAGGCCCCTCCCCAGTGGAGGGGTTCTCTTTTCCCCGCGATGCCTCCCCTGCACCCACAAAGGAGCCATCATGGTACAGATACACTGGTCTCCCCAGGGCGCCAGGGGCCCCTCGCATTCGGAGCGGGTCCTGATGCCGATCCTCGCCAGCGCCGCGTTGGGCCAAAACGTCCTGGTCGTCACGTTGCGGCCCGGCGCTGACGTCTGGTGGACAATCCATGCCGAGCGGTATGATTTGAGCATCACGGTGCTCTCGCTGGGCCTCCCGTTGGGCGCCTGGCCCACGCCCTGGCTCGTTTCACTGCGACTGGCCGAGGCGGTATGGCGAGCCTTTCAGTTTGACGTGGTCGTGCTCTATGGCGCTCGGGCGGCGCTTGAGATGGGAGACATCACCCCCGAGACCCTGCTGGCTTATTGTCGTCTGATCGCCCGCCACACGCAACTGTTTTTAATCTAATGTGGTGGCAGGCGTGGTGGTACGAGTGATGGCGGATCGCACCATCATGCCGGCGGTGCTGGGTGAGTCCACCCGGCAGGGAAGGTGGCCAGGCGGATCTCGTTAGTGTTGTTGGGGCGCGCGGCCTCGAAATACACGAATACCTGATCCCCGACTACCATCCAGTGAGAGTAACGAAAGGTGTGGTAATCACCCGGCGTTGTGCTCTTCAGGAGTGGTTCCTGAGGTGTGAGATCGATGAACGTTGTGAGGTCCGGCGAGTAAGCCAGTCCAGTCGCGATGTTGTATACAGGATCCCGCCATCCCAGGTTCGATCCCTCGTAGACGAACAGGTAGCCCACCGTCATCGGGATAACGCTGGCCGGACGGGTGAAGAAGTTATGCCAGCCAGCGTTCTCCATGATCGGGCCGGTAGCGGCCGGTTTCCAGCTTTCGCCATCCTCACTGACGAAGTGATACGGCCGTTCGACGCGGTCGGTGCCGATGACGAACATATGCCATCGCCCCTCACTCCACAGGACGACTGGGTCCTTGTAGCCGGTGACGTGTACGAACTCGTCGTCGGGATACTCGGCCGCGAGAACGGGCCGTGCCGAGCGGGGGTCGAACGTTGATGGGTCCGCCGCGTCCTCGAATTTTAGGATCACCCAGCCGCGCTCCAACCCGCTACACCCGTATAGTTTGTATTTTCCTGTCGCTGGATCGCGCACCAGTGCTGGCCGCTCGAAGACGGGTACGCCCGCGTCCTCCCGCAGGATGTGGCGGATCGGTTCGAAGTGATGCCCGTCCGCGCTCCTGAGGATACGGATCTCGTATCCCCGACGGCCGCGCGGCGATCTCCCCTCGCGCATCCGAGCGGCCATGTAGAACGCCCCATCGTCCGCGCGAACGACGGATGGGGCGCCGGCCCACCACTCGGGCTTATCCTCATCGGGTTCCAGGATGACCTCGTACTGTGACATCGCGGAGACGATTTTCTCGAACATTACCTCACCTCTCTCCTGTGGGAAACGCGGGCGGCCATTCATGGTCACAGTTTTAGCAGGCGCGTCGCATTCTCCCCATAGACTTTCCTCAGCACCTCGTCGGGCAGGTATACGCCGTAAATCCGCCAGCGGCCTTGCGGCGGGATAGGTGCTCCTGGAGCATAGTCGAAGTACTCGTCCGCCGTCTCCAGGAAGCGGAAGTGGACCTGGTACATCGGAGCACTGGGGCGCAGGTCCGTCCCGAAGAGGATGCGGTCAGCGTATTTCAGAAACCACGCCCGGGCGGAGTAAGGGGCTCGGCCCAGCTCTGCGATACGAGCGGAAATATCCGTGT
The DNA here is from genome assembly GCA_021159845.1 of Anaerolineae bacterium. Classification (GTDB taxonomy): domain Bacteria; phylum Chloroflexota; class Anaerolineae; order DUEN01; family DUEN01; genus JAGHDS01. Next base: position 2,529 of record JAGHDS010000439.1, on the reverse strand, counting down.
AGAAATTCGGGTACCGATCCATCATCTGTGACACGAAGCCCAGATTCTCGGCGTGGCAGCCGACATGGGCAGTGATGAACGTGGTGTTGGGGTGCGCTTCGATCAGCCGGTAAAGCGATTCGATGAGCTCCTGGAAGGAGGGGAACTCTGGGCCGTAGAAGTGCCAATCGGGATGGCCGTGCAACTCGTCCCATCGTTCGTTGAAGCGGTCGAGGGGACGGAAGAAGGCGACCGGGTCGGCGGTGTGAATCAGCACGGGGATTCCCAGCTCCGCGGCCTTCTTCCACAGATCGGCGATGCGTGAATCGTCAGGCATAACTAGCCTGCCATCGACATCTCGCACCTGTAGTCCCAAGCGCTTGAAGATCTTTAACCCGCGAGCGCCCGCCTTGACATCAGCCTCCAGCCGGGCTACGGCCTTGTCCGTCCAGCCCGGCTCGCCGAGGCCGGCCCAATCCACGTTACAGAAGGTGACGAACCGGCCGGGGTAGGCGGCGTCGAGCTTCTCTACACTCTCCTTCAGCCGGTCACCCGTGCCCCCGCTGAGGTTGACAATGGTGGCGACGTTGAGATAGTCCATCATCCGCACGAGATCATTCAGATCGACGCCGCGCATCCGTTCGTCCCAGACGGGCAGGTGATTGTGGGCATCAACGACGGGGAATTTCGCTCGGGACACATGATGCTCGGGCACCACAAGCTCTGAACGTGGCTGGTAATCCTCAACAAGCAGCACGTCACGCATGGTAGAACCTCCGTAAAGACGTGTTTGGTAAAGGCACAAGGCCCCCGTCCCTATGGTTCGACCTTTCCGGCCGGGCAGGCCTTGCCCCATTGCCCACATCACGTATGCCGATATAGCGGAACAAGGATATCGGCATGTGCATTACGATCGTCCGCTCTGCCATCTCCACAAATCCGACTTGGGCTCCACATCGAACATGGTCGGGAGCCAATGATGGAAGTTGTCGCCAGCCCTCACAAGATGCTCGTAGAGTTGGGTCATAAGCTCCCGTTGAACGTCGGCATAGGCAGGGTGGTCGTATAAGTTGTTGATTTCGTAGGGGTCGATCTCCAGATCGTATAGCTCGTTGGTGTCGGGCGGGTTTACGATGAGCTTGAACCGGTGTGTTCGGATCATCCGCTGAGGATATGGGAAGTGGTGACCGTGGAATTCGGCGAAGACGGCATCAGGCCAGTCGGCTTCTGGGTCGTGCAGCAATGGGACCAGGCTGCGCCCGTCCAGTCCGTCGGGCACGGGTACGCCCGCCATGTCCAGGAACGTTGGCATGAGGTCGGTTAGGGATACGAGGGCGTCGGTTGCCGTGCCGGGCTGCGTGACACCCGGCCAGCGGATGATCATCGGGATGTGGTAGATGTCATCGTACATCATTGGCCCTTTGTCCGCCAGCCGATGGTTCCCAACGAATCCGCCGTGATCGGACGCGAAGCAGACAGCCGTGGAGTCCACCAATCCCAGGGACTCCAATTCGGCCAGGATGCGACCGATCTGCTGATCGATCAGATTCACATACCCCCAATAGGCGGCCGTGATTCGTTGCCACACGGGCCAGGGGTAGGTGTCGAAGGCCCAGTGCTCATTATAGCGCCTGTGGACGACGGGCTTGTTTGCGAACGTTTCCAACATGGATGGGTGGCGCTTGACTAAACCGGGATCGTATCGGTTGAGCACGGACTCGGGCAGGAAGTAGGGGAGGTGCGGTCCGAAGAAGTGACAGGCGAGGAAGAAGGGTTGTCCCGTGTGGTGAAACCGTTCGGCGTAGCGGCGCAAGAACTGAATCGTGCGCTCGGCCAGGTAGTACGTATAGGTAGCTTCTACAGGGGCGTCGTGCACGCCCATCATGGGCAGGGATGGGCGGCCGTTAGGAAAGGTGCCGCGTACCTCATCTCGCACGGAGAAGCGGGGAAGCTTGTGCTCGTCCAGGTAGGCCAGGTAGTCAGGATGATCGTAGGGCGGCGCCCAGCCGGGATAGTGTTCCCCCTCGAAGCCGTAGTAGGCGGGGCCGCGTCTAACCCCCACGTGCCACTTGCCGACATTGCCGCAGACATACCCGGCGGGTCGTAGATACGCAGGCAGTAACGTGTTGTGCTCCGGTATCTCCCACGGATAGCCGACGTTGCGCTCGAAGTTGGCCAGCATACCGTGGCGAAACGGTGCAACACCGGTCAGCAACGATGTGCGCGCTGGTGTGCAGATGGCTGTGCTGGTAAACGCCTGGGTGAACTGCACCCCGTTAGCCGCCAGCGTGTCGATGTTCGGGGTCTCGCACACTTCCGATCCATAACATCCGATCGTATCCAAGCGATGTTGGTCAGTAGTGATTAATAGGATGTTTACACGATCGCTCATACCGCCACCTCGCCAGGTAATGTTGGGATACTCAATTCTCTTATAAGCGTATCCCATGCCTCGGCACCATACCACTGCTTTTCGGGCAATGTCAAGCCAGATGTACATGGTAACTGCTGTTCCGTAAATAGAATGGGTGAACGCTGATGACGCAGAAG
>JAGHDS010000415.1 GCA_021159845.1 Anaerolineae bacterium | reverse complement strand
GGCGGCCTTCCTCATGGTTTCCTGTTCATGCGCCTCATGTATCTGCGCGGCATGGAGAACTTGATGATGGACCTGGTCACCGAACCGCCCGAGTTGCACCAGCTCATCGACATTGTCTTCGAGCACAATATGGCGCTGGTTCGGAAATGGCTGGAACTCGGCATCGATGTGTTGACTGCCGGCGAGGACCTGGGAGCTCAGGATCGACTGCTCATGCGCCCGAGTCACTTCCGTAAATACTTCAAACCCTGCTACAAGGCTTTGTTCGGCCTCGCCCGGTCTGCGGGTTGCCATGTCTATCTGCACTCGGACGGCCACATCCTGGAGATCGTTGATGACCTGATCGAGTGTGGCGCGACGATTCTCAATCCGCAGGTCCGTGCGAACACGATTGACGGGCTGGTGCAGGCGTGCAAGGGGCGAATTGCCATCAATCTGGATCTGGACCGCCAGCTTTTCCCCTTTGCCACGCCAAAGATGATTCGGGAGCACATTGAGGAAGCTGTTGCGAAGCTGGGCGCGCCAGAGGGTGGCTTGATGCTTCATGCCGAGTGCGAACCCGATGTCCCGCTTGAGAACATCGAAACCATTTGCCAGGCGCTGATGGAGGCTCGAGAGTACTACGTTTCTTAATCACCATGTTGATCGGGCTCTGGAGTTGGCGCTGCTTCGTGAGGATCTGTCTCCACAGTTGGGCGCTCGCGAGAGGTGCCCCTGTGAAGGGGAAACATGATAGTCCTTGGGCGCTCTTCCATGGTCCCCTAAACTGCCAAACCTAACAGTAGACGAGCCACCTTGCCTCCCGTAATCTCAAAGCGAGGTGTAGGGAGATGTCTTCCGAGTTTGGTGGCGGGTTATTTTGATAAAAATTTAGTGAGGAAGAGCCTCTGTCTCCCACCTGTGGGCGGACGAGGGTGTTAGTCACCCTCTCTCAAAAGCGCGTAGCAACGGTGGCATAAAAGAATTTAGTTGGTTTTCGGGCGCCTGAGTAATTACGCTGTCCCGTCCGTATGAGGCGGGGAGTCAAGTCTGTGGAGGGAAACATGACTCGAATTTATACTATATTCACGTCCTCTGGGCTTATGGGGGAGTGCCAGATATTTACCAAGTACCACCCCGATCGAGAAGTGCTCACAAACGAGCGGATCATGGCCGAGTTAAAGGCTCGGTGCGATGGCGTGGAATTCGTGGGGCGAACTGAGCCGATTGGTTGGGATGAAGTGGGCTTTGTCCTCGCGAACCTCAAGGGGCAAAAGGGTGATTTAGACGGGATTCTCATCTTCGGGAATCCTATGGGGGAAGGCCTGGCGCCTTTTGGCCGGTCATCACAGGCTTTACTCTCCATAGATCTCCCTATCGTTGCCGTCTATCCCCTTTGGGGACAGTGGATGCATTCTTTCCGGGCCTATAAAGAGGGCAAGATCGTGACCTCCATTCTCCCCATTATCCCGGACAACGACGCGGCCACCTTTGCTGCCCGACTAGATGACATCGCGGGGAAGATCAAGCTCATCGATGCTCTGGCGAAGATGAAAGGGCTAAGGGTCTTAGTGGTGACGGATCGTCCCGTCCTTGGTGAGTATGAGCCCAACGCTATTCAGACGGAGCCCGACCGAGAGCAGTATGAGGAGGTCTATCTTCGCAACCTGGAGGATGTATTTCAGACACGTCTTGTTGTGGTCTCACAACGGGAAATGGTGGACAGGATGAAAGCAGCCAATGAGAAGGAGGCTAGAGAGGTCGCCAGAATGTGGATTGACGAGGCGGCAGGCATGAGAGGGACTAACGAGGCCGAGGTGGTCAAGTCGGCCAAGCTCTACTTGGCTATGAAGGAACTGATGGCGATTCACGACTGCCAGGCGATCACCACAGAAGGATATACCGTCTTCCAGTACTACAAAGATGGTCCTATCCCTTCTCAAGGGCTGCCTGCCTCGCAGCTCTATACGGAGGGGATTGTAGCTACGTCCGAGACGTTAATCGATTCCCTGATTACCCAGCAGCTTGGCCTCTTCATCACGGGTAGCACGGGCTTTAACGGCGACTATTTGATGGATACCTTTACCAACATCGCGATCATTGGCCACTGTGAGTGTCCCTTTAACCCGTGGGGGGATGATCGGCGCGTCCCATACGTGATTCGAAACCTGCCCCTCTGGGAGGAGAACAAGGGGGGGGCCTGTGTGCAGGTGAACCTCCCCGTGGGTGAGACAGTTACCGTGGTCAAATTCAGCGTGCATGATAGGAAGATGGTAATCTTCTCCGGCGAGACGGTCTCCGGCGAGGAGTTGTTCGCCGGGTGGGATGATATCCTGTGCCGTACGAAGTTGGCCGTTAAGACGGATGTCAAGGCGCTGTTCGATAATCTGGATTGGAAGACCTTTGGTAATCACCGTGTTGCGTTTTATGGCGACCACAGGCAGCGCTTCATCGACTTGGCTGCCTTGACCGGGGTTGATGTTGTGGAAGCGGATAGGGTTTAGGATCCCATTGGGTGTCCAGTGGCTTCTTTGGGTACCGTGAGGCTGCTGGACACCCAGGCTTCACTTGTTTTCCCATTACGTCAAGCCGACGTGAAGGCTCTCTCCACTACGGCGATAGCCCCCGCGTGCTTTGTAATGGGGCAACACATCATTGCCAGGAGGGGAGGCAGTGAGCACCAAATCCATCGAGATACGATCCAACAGGGTCGTAGGGAAGAGGGTAATATGCTCATCCCCATCATATCTACTTAACGGGTAATACCTCCGCAGCGGTCTGCCTTCAAAATAAAGCGAATATGCCCTCTCCGCGCCGATGGTACGTTGCCTCTACCGGCTGCTGCGTATATCCAAAAGTGTGAGTGGGTTGCTCAGTGCCCATGCCTCTCGCGCAGGAAAATGCTCAGTACAACGCTGACAGCGCTGATCACCAGGCTGCCCAGCAGGGCGGCGATGAATCCATCCACTGAGAACTCGCATCCAAGCCTCTGGGCGATAGCCGATGTCAACCAGAGCATGAGTGCGTTGATGACAAACGTGAACAACCCCAATGTTATAATCCGTAGAGGCCAGGTCAACAGCTTGAGCACAGGGCGGATAAACGCGTTCACGACGCCAAAGATGACAGCGACGACGGAGAGAGTCTCCACACTCGTGTCGGCATGGATCCCCGGCACCACGCGAGCGGCCACCCATAGAGCAATCGCGTTGATTATAAGTCGAATCACCAACTGGCTCATACATCACCTCCTGAGATCACGGCTATCCTAGACGTCAGTGCACTCGTGGCTCGAGCGGTGGATCTATCCCCCGCGCTGATGGCAGCACATCTGCTGCCTGGCTATCGTGAGGTTCCTCAATGATGGAAGCGCCCACCAGCGCGGCTAGCACCGACATTGCCCCGCAAAACAGAAAGACTTCCCGAATACCAATTGCATCCCCCGCCACGCCGGCCCCTCCCATAGAGATCAGGTTGGCCACGGTGACTACGGTGCCAATGGCTGCGTTGACACGCCCGAGCTGGACGTTAGCCACACTCATCTGGATTAACGTTGTACCCGCTGCCTGGGCCGGGGGAATGAAGAATCCGACGATGAAGATGGCAACCAGGATCAGCGAAAAGGTGGGAGATATCCCCACGGCTGAGATCCCCACACCGATCACGGCGATGCTCCCAGCCATCAACCATCCCTTACGCAGGCGTCCGGCCAGGTTCCCCACGATTAGACTGCCGATCAACATGCCGACGCCCTGGACCGAGTCCATGATCCCTAGCCCCCTCGGGCCGATCCCAAAGTAACGATCCATGTAGGGAACCCACAGTACATTGACGGCGCCAAGCCCCAACATAAGCACGGTGAGCATAGCCGCCATCCCTAACACGGTACGATTGTGGACGGCCACGCTCAACCCCTCACGCATATCCTTCCAAACGTCCGCCCATCCTCCCCTCTGCTCCGCTTGCTCGGCCGGCCGGGCGCGCTGGCTGGGGATAGTGGCGATTGTCAGAGCAGATATGAGGAACGTGATCGAATTGACGATGAAGGCGATATCGACACCATATGCGTCGATGAGGAAGCCTGCGGCGGCAGGCCCGAGCAGCATGGCGGCAGTCTGCGTAGTTTGGGCCAGCGTGTTGGCGGCCAGAAGCTCGCCCGGATCCACCAAATTGGGGATCGTAGCATCGCGTGCTGGGTTAAAGAAACTCCCCAGCGTGCCGTGCACGAAGCCGACCAGGTAATAAATCCATACTTGATCCGGACCATGCACCAGCAGGCATAGTAGAACCAAGCCGCCGCGCGATATATCGCTAAAAAGCATGATTCGCCGGCGATCCCAACGATCCACGTAAACGCCAGCGAACATGCCGAAGAGGAGCTGTGGCAAGGAGAATGAGATCGTCATGATGCTCATAGCCAGCGTTGAGCCGGTAAGCCGGTTCACGCTGATGAGCAGGGCAAGGAAATAGAAGTAGTTCCCTATCTGCGCGATAACCTGCCCTAACCACAGGTTTCGGAAATGACGATGACGTAAGACCGTCGCAAAGTTCCCCGGCCTAGCGCTCATAAACCACCCGTTGGTACCTCATCTGACGACGCATAGTGATCAATGTGCGACAAGGCTCGAAGCCGGCCGCCTTCAATGCCTCCATAAGATGTTCTTGTTCTACGTTGACATGAGTCACAATTTCCCATGCGGGCGAGCCAGCGAGTAAACTGAGCGCGTGGGCCACGAGGGCATGTTCCTGTTGACCCTGATAGGTTGGATGCACCCATATCCCCAATCGATGTGGGGGGTGCCAGCCAGCCCTTCTCACCAGGACCGCGGCCATCAGCCGCCCATCCTCGCGTATTCCCAACCGCCACACGCGTTCCCTTCTCGCCAGGCGATTGAGCCATTCGCCCAGACGCTGTCCTGCTGTGACCTGGAACCGATGCGAGCGAGGGGGGTGCCACCATCGCGCCAGGCTCGACAAAGAAAGCACCTCCAGGCTGTACACCTCTTGCCAGGCCTTAGCGGATAGCGGTCGTAACGATGGTAGGGTCGGGAGAGCTCCCTTCCGCTGCGGCGGTTGCGGTCGCCGCATCTCACAGGAGCCTGTGATGACCTCAAACCCCAGCCGTTCATAGAGTCCGCGTGCGATCGCGTTATCAGCGCGCACCTGTAACACAGCCCATTCGCCGCCCCGCTGCTGGATGTGCTCTAAAGCGGCCTCCATCAGCGCGCGGCCAATCCCCCGGCCGCGATAAGCGGGTGCCACAGCTACATTCGCGATCTGCCATCGACGCGCGTCCAGATCGGACTGCTGCACGGTGACATTTCCCACCACACGTCCTTCTTCGATCCAGACGTATCCGCTGAAAAAGGGAAGCCAGCCTCCCCAGGAACGTCCAAGCCATCCAGCCAGGCTGCCCAACCGCCCCACAAGGCGCAACTCGCGCAGAGCTGCCTTCCCTTTAGCATCCAACTCACCCGCGAAGGCATCCTCAATGAGATCCGCTACCTGGATGATATCCCGACAAGGGTCCAGTGGGCGGAGCCCGCGAAAAGAACGCGCGTGATCTAGCACTGTGGCAGACATTGCACTCTCTCATGAGAATTGGGCAGCCCGGTGATCTCTATCCGGGCCCCATTGTGGGCATCACGGCGACTTATCCTGTTGCCGCAATGCTTCCTTGATCTCCTCTTCCCAGCCACGTAGCTCCATTATACATCCCACGCTCACTTCTAAGGAAATATTTGGAATAGCGCAGGTGTATTTCACTGGTGGCGGGGTGCGGGTGCATGAGCTTCTCCCCGGTGTCCGTTGTAGGGCTCTTGATTCGGTTATGTCGTGCTCTATCCAGAGGCTGAAGTGTACCGGGGGAAGGTGCCCAGATAAAGTAAATGAGGGGTAGGATCTAAGTCCCACCCCTCGGCTCGTGCGCCTTCAGGAATGAACGATTAGCCTCACTCGAATAGGGCCAGAAGCTCCGATTCGCCGTCATCCGTATCCGGCCTTGTCCGATGTGACTCGGCCACGCGCAGTTCCAATTTCTCCTCAGCGTTCAAGTCCGCGATGACCTTATCGCCGGGTTTAAATCGGCCGGCCAGCAGACCTTCTGAGAGGGCATCCTCGATCTCGCTCTGGATCACCCGGCGCAGTGGACGAGCCCCGAAGTCGCGATCATATCCCTCATCAGCCAGCTTGCCCTTGGCCTCTTCTGTGACTTCCAGCTCAATATCGTGTTCCACCAACTGCAACCGGACCCGCTTCAGCTCCAGATCAACGATGTCCTTGATCTGCTCCCGGGTAAGTGGCCGGAATACCATCACGCCGTCCAGCCGGTTGAGGAATTCCGGGCGGAATGTTTTCCTCAAGGCTTCCATCACCCGTTCGCGGATCTCCTTATACTCTTCTTCTTGTGTCCGTGCCTCATCACGGGCCACTGAGAAGCCCATAGGCCCGGTCCGATTAATCAGCTTGGCACCTACATTGGACGTCATGATGATGATGGCATTGCGGAAATCCACGCGTCGGCCTTTGGCATCGGTCAGGTGTCCATCCTCCATGATCTGCAGCAGCATGTTGAACACTTCAGGATGGGCCTTCTCGATCTCATCGAAGAGGATCACGCAGTACGGGCGACGCCGCACGGCCTCGGTCAACTGGCCGCCTTCCTCGTATCCTATGTATCCAGGGGGAGCGCCTACCAGCCGGCTCACATTGTGGCGCTCCATGAACTCGCTCATGTCCAGCTTGATGAGCGCGTCTTCAGAGCCGAAGAGGAACTCGGCCAGCGTCTGAGCGAGTAGCGTCTTTCCGACGCCGGTCGGTCCCAGGAAGATAAAGGTCCCGATCGGGCGTTTCGGGTCTTTCAGCCCGGCGCGAGCCCGCCGCACGGCTTTGGAAATCGCCTCGATTGCCTCGTCCTGACCGACGACCCGCTCATGCAGCGCCTTTTCCATCTCCAGCAGTCGCTCGGACTCCTCGCCAGCCATGCGGTGCACAGGGATGCCGGTCCACATCGAGACCACCTCGGCGATGTCGTCGGCGGTGACCCTCGGCCGGTTCGCCAGCGATTTCCACCCTCGGCGCAGCTCCTCTAGCTTTTGTTGTAGCTCCACCTCGCGATAGCGCAGGTCGATCGCATCGTCATACCGCTGGGTCTCCAGCGCCTTCTCCTTCTCCTTCTGGAGCGCTTTCAAGTTAACATATG
>JAGHDS010000331.1 GCA_021159845.1 Anaerolineae bacterium | reverse complement strand
GCACAGCTTCTACCGCTCGCCGCATTTCACCGACGATGATCTGGTGGATTGGTACAAGTCCGTCTGGGAACATGGCTGGCGTCTGCGCTACTTCCACCGCCCTGGCGGCAACTGGCTCATCATGGAGATGAACGGCTTGGCCCAGATCGGCATCCTCTACCCGCAATTCCGGGACGCTCCCACCTGGAAGGCTTACGCCTTCGATCGGCTGGTGGAGGAGCTGGATCGGCAGGTTTATCCCGACGGCTTCCAGATCGAGCTCTCCACCGGTTACCACCAGGTGGTCATCCGCAACTATCAGTGGCTGTGGGATGTATGCGAAGCCTACGACGTGCCAGTGCCGGATGCCTTTCGCGCCGGGCTGGAGTGTATGCACGCGGCCAACGTGCGCATGATGATGCCCGACGGTCGGCTGCCCGACGTGAACGACGGCGGCTGGCTGGAGGTGGCACCGCTCATGGAGCGGGCGGTGGCCCTCTATCCCGAACGATCTGACTTCCGCTGGGCCTACACGCGCGGCCAGGAGGGCTCGCCGCCGGAGGAGACATCCGTCGCCTTCCCATACGCGGGCTACCACATCATGCGCACCGGTTGGGAGCCGGACGCGGTATGGGCGCTGTTCGACGGCGGCCCCTTCGGCTACGGCCATCAGCACGAGGATAAGCTGAACCTGCTACTGCACGCCTATGGCCGGTCGCTGCTCACCGAGGGCGGCAATTACGCCTACGACACATCGGAGATGCGCCGCTACGTGCTTTCCACCCGCGCCCACAATACGATCCGGGTGGACGGCCAGGATCAGAACCGTCGGCTGAACTTCCGGCGGGAGGATGTGGACGTCACCCGGCCAGCGGGGGCACTCTGGCGCACGACGGAGGCGTATGATGTGGCCGAGGCCGTCTACGACGAGGGGTACGGTCCCGAGGCGGATCGCACGGTGACGCACCGGCGGAAGGTCATCTTCCTGAAGCAAGGAATCGAGGGGCTGGGGCCTCGCGTCTTAGTCATCGATCGGCTGGCGCCGACGGACGACCGATCCCATCGTTATCAGGCATTGTGGCATCTGGATACGGAGACGGCCGAGGTGCACGGATTAAGCGTGCGGAGCGCCGATCCGGATCGGGCCAACCTGGCGATCATCCCCGCGCCGCTGCCCAGCCTGAACGTGCGGGTGGCCTCTGGTCAGGAGAAGCCGGAATGGCAGGGATGGAAAGCGATCAAGAACCATCAACAGGGGGAGTACGCGCCGACGCCCACGGCCGTGTATGAGTGTGAGGCGGTTGGCCCTGTGCGGCTGGTCACGTTGCTATATCCCACGCGGCCAGGCGAGGCATGTCCGGTGACTGAGCTGGACGCGCCCGTCGATCCCGACGCTACATCCATCCGCCTGAGTTTGGCCGACGGCCGGGTCATCGAGCTGGACGAAGGCAAGTTTCCGGTGCAGTAATACCTCGCTCCATGCGCATCAACCTAGTGGCATAGGCGGAGGTCTTGCATAAGGGCGAGGCATCCCGCAGCGCTGATGCTGCCATGCATATCCTCTACATCAGGCACACCGGCACTCACGCTGATAGCGCTTCCGAGGATGCCTTGCCCCTATAAGCTTCTCGGGATGCATCGCGGACAGAAAAATGCGGGGAAACGGAGACGGAAGGGATGTGAAAGGAACACCTACTCGACTTCGAAGGATGAAAATGGATGGTCGATACCGATGAGCATAAGAACGCAGATGACGCTGATACACGCAGATCCTCACGGACCATCCCGATTTTGCCCTTTCATCTGCGTAGATCGGCTCCTTCTGCGTCATCAGCGTTCATCCATTCTACTTACGGAACAGTTACGGGGGTGATACCAGGTGGCCAAAAGTTGAAGATATGATAGAATAAGGAAACGATTTGCCTGGTTACTGGAGTTTGGCGCTCGGTCTACCCAAAGCGCGCATAAGTATCTTGCCATGTGAAGTGGGTTGGCCGTTGCGTGTATTCCCCACGACCTGGAGTGTGAGATGTCACCAGCGAAGATGACAAAGCGTGAAAGGGTTATCGCCGCTCTGAATCACCAGGAAACCGATCGCACGCCAGTCTATGACATTCTTCTCAATGATGGCGTCATTGAGCTCCTGACAGGACGCTTCCCCCCAATCGGCGAGGAGGGGCTGAAACTCCGCCTGCAGGCCACCGCGGCCATCTTAGACATGACGCGCATGGCGTCCGTCCCGCCGGTCGCACCTGGTCGCCACACTGATGAGGATGGGTTCGTCTACTATCAAGAGGACCGCTGGATCGCTGGCGGTATCCTCCAGCGCCCGTTCACGGACGAGGCGGGGGCCAGGGAATGGCTCATTCGCGATCTGAATCGGCTGAAGCAACCCTTCGATGAACGCGCGTGGGCCGAGCGATTTCGGAAGGAGCAAGAGCGCATCCGTTCATACCTTGGTGATGATACGGTTGTGATCCAGGAGTACGGCACGGGGCTTGACCGCATTCGCTACCTCCTGGGCCTGGAATTCTTCTCCTACCTCAGCGTCGACGATCCCGGCTTGATCTCCGAGTACCTGCATTACGCCACCGAGCGCGAGATCCGTAAGATCCACGCGGTTGAAGACGCAAGTATTTCCCCTTGTGCGCTTCCCTATGGCGACATCGCCTACAAAAATGGATTGCTCCATTCTCCCGAATGGCTGCGGCGCGAGTTCTTCCCGCTGATCCGCCGGCTGACGGATGCCTTGCACGAGCACGGAGTCAAATGCCTGTTCCATTCCGACGGCGACATCACGCCGGTTATCCCAGACCTCATCGAGGCCGGCGTGGACGGCCTGAACCCGATCGAGGTCGTCGCCGGCATGGACCTGGCCCATGTGAAGCGGCTGTACGGCGATCGCCTGTTCCTGGTGGGAGGGATCGACATCAGTCAGCTCATGGCTCGGAGCAGCCCGGAGGAAGTTCGAGCCGTGTGCCTGGAGGCCATTCGCGTGGCCTCGCCCGGATACTTCATCGGGTCAACGACCGAGCTGGACAATGGCTCTAAGCCAGAGAACATCATAGCGATGATTGAGGCCGCGTGGGGGGAGCCGGTCCCCCTGCGAGGCGACCATGATCAACCCTGAGTGGAAGGAGATCTTTTGTAATGACCATCGGGTTTGATGAGAGTCGCTGGGAGCAAGTGCGCGAGAATGCCGACGCGTGGTGGGCTGGCGAGCTCAAACGCCCCCTGGTGCAGATCTACGTTATCGGGCGAGATCCGGGCCGTCCTGAGCCTTCGATCCCATCATACGAGTTCACGGCATTCTATCCTGAAAGCACCACGCCGGAGCAAATCGTCGATCGTTGGGATTATGATCTGTCGTGCATGTATTTCCTCGGAGACGCGTTTCCCCAGGTCTGGCTGAATTTTGGGCCTGGCGTCCTGGCGGCCTTTCTGGGGGCAAAGATGGTGGCAGACGGGCAGACCGTATGGTTCCAGGCACCGCCGGGTGTCCCCCCCATCGAGGAGATGGATTTCCAATATGACCCCGATAACCCGGTCCTGTTGCGTGTGAAGGACCTGTGTCGGGCCGCTATGGAGCGATGGGAAGGATTGGTGCAGGTGGGGATGACAGATCTGGGCGGTGCTGTGGACGTACTGGCCTCGTTTTACCCGGGCGTGCAACTACCGCTGGCCCTATACGATGCCCCGGATCATGTCAAGCGCCTGACGTGGAGGATTCACGAGCTGTGGTGGCAGGCATTCGAGGACATCGACGCAGTGTTACAGCCGGCGAATCCGGGTTACACCTGTTGGACTCCGATTTTCTCAAGTGAGCCGTACTATATGTTGCAATGTGACTTCTCCGCTATGATCAGTTCCGACATGTTCGAGGAATTCGTGCTGCCAGAGCTGGTGGCCTCGTGTCGGCGTCTGACGAACCCCTTTTATCATCTCGATGGCCCGGGCGAGCTGCCACATCTGGACTTGCTACTGGGCATCCCTGAATTGAAGGGCATTCAATGGATCCCCGGCGCCGGCGCACCAGATTATATATACTGGCCGGACCTCTATCGACGTATCCACGAGGCGGGCAAGAAGATTCAGCTATTCGGCACCATCGACGTCCTGGACACCGTGGCAAGTCAGGTTGGGACGGCCGAGAGTATGGTGCTGGTTGGATGGGCACAGCCTGACCAGATACAAGATGTCCTCGATTTCCTCGATAAGTACGACGTGCGATGATCGATCAGCGCCCTTTATACCCGTTTGATCCGCGATGGCCGCTGACCGGCCAATGGGGGTTTCGCTTATGTCCTACGTTCCTGTGTTGGTCCCAGAGCCGACGGTTGAAGCGTTGACGGATCGAGCATACATGGCATTCATAGACCGCACCGTCTTCTCCGCGGGCCTGCATCTGCTGGTCGAACGACACCGACGTCGTCCCGATTTCCCATATCCCGATACGAAATTTAATCCCAACACAGGGCAGGATCTCCCCCCCGACCGCTACGAGGTCCTGTACACATGGTTCCTCGGCCGCGGAGCAGAAGCCTGTGCTGCTCACCTCACTATACTTGACGAACTGGATGGGATGGAGGACATCCGGGAGGAGGTTCGGTCCCTGCTGAAACGGTTCACCCGGGCGCTGGTCGCCGCTATCCTGAAGGTACGGAAGAGAAACCAGGGACGATGTCCGTTCATCGTGGATCGCACCTTTCATGCCAGTAATGCCCGGGGAGAGCCGATCACTGTCCGGGCGGATGTGAGAGGGGCCGCCGACCTCTTCTGCGCTAAAGGGCTGATCGCCGCGGGAGACGAGGCCGCGGCGGCCGTCGGCAAGCGGATGCTCTCCGAGTTCATACAGGCTGCCCGTGATGGGCAGTACGTGTCCGACCAGGACAATGACGCCCCGTTGCCGCCGCAGCGTCAAACGCACGCGCCCTTCATGCTGACCCTGGGCGCCATCCCCTACCTCGTGCGCCAGACATCATCCGCGGCCGAGCTGGCCGAACACGCAGGGCTGGCAGGTGATCTCCTGGGTACCATCTTGAGCAGGCACTACGACCCTCTCACGGCGACGTTCAGTGAGTTCGTGGACGAACATACGAAGGCGCGTGGGCGACTCCTGGATCCCGGGCATGCCAACGAATTCGCCGGCCTGGGATTACAGGCGATCGCGGCGGTGCGATCCGCCTTCCGCCGCCGGGGGCTTGCCTTGCCCGATGAGGTGACCAAGTGCTTCGCCGAGGCAGAGCGAGAGCTTCCTCGCATCCTGTTCCGCTCGTTTGACCTGGGCTATAACCCCGCCCACCACGGCATCTTCAAGCTGGTCGATAACAGGACGGGCGAGCCCGTCAATGACGATATGCCCTGGTGGAGTCTTCCGGAGACGGCACGGGCAGCCGCGCGCGTCGCCCTGGTCACAGCATCCCCGGAGGAGAAACGGCGAGCACTGGAGATCGCCCGTGTCTGTTGCAATGACTACTTCACATATTACATTAACCCCAACAACGCCCTCTTTCCCTATCAGACGCGCAGCGGCACAACTGGCGCAGTGGTCGATGTGCCGCCGGCCATCCCGGAGGGCGACCCGCTATATCACGCGAACCTCGCCTTCCTGGACATGCGGGAAGCGCTTGCCGCACCTCGTTGAAAAAACAAAGGCCAGGGGATGTTGCCCTGGCCTTACCCGTTGTAGATGACGCTGATACGCTTACCGTTTGCGAAAGGTTTCCTTCGCCGCCCGCCGGATCTCCCGCTCCATGTCCCGCTTCGCGATGGCCTCCCGTTTATCGTACTGGCGCTTGCCGCGCACCAGAGCCAGCTCCACCTTGGCGATGTTATCCTTCAGGTACATGCGCAGTGGAACCAGCGTCCAGCCTTTCTCCTGAACACGACCGGCCAGGCGGTTGATCTCCCGTCGATGTAGCAACAGCTTGCGCTCCCGCCGGGGCTCATGGTTCATCCGGTTGCCCCCGGCGTAAGGCGCGATGTGCACATTCAACAGCCAAACCTCCCCATCGCGGATGATCGCGAAGCCATCACGCAGGTTCACCCGGCCCTCGCGGACGGACTTGATCTCCGTGCCCGTGAGCGCGATGCCCGCCTCCAGCGTGTCTACGATGTGGTAGTCGTGATAGGCTTTGCGGTTTGTCGCAACGGTCTTGATCTTCGCCATTCAACCCTCAATCCTCACCAGAGGAGTGTTCCACGTTCAACAGATACTCGATCGCCCGGTCGAGCTGTGGATCCCGCCCGGCCTCTCGGTCTTCCTTCGTGCGTTCGACCTCGATGTCCGGCTCGAGCCCGGTGCCGTCGATCCCGCGCCCCTTGGGAGTGAACCACCGTGCGATGGTCACCCGAAGCAGGGATCCATCGCTCAGGTAGTGGGGCACCTGCACGGAGCCTTTACCGTACGTCTTCACACCGATCAGCGGCCCACGCCCTGCGTCCTGGATCGCTCCAGCGACGATCTCCGACGCGCTGGCAGTGCCCTCGTTGACCAGAACGGCCAGCGGGATCTTCGTGGCCAGGCCGCCCGGCCGGGCCGGATACGGATGTTCTCGCCCATCCTTGAACCGCTCGATCAGGATGTTCCCCTGGCCCACGAACTGGCTGCCGATCTCCACCGCCGCGTCCAGGTAGCCGCCGGGATTCCCCCGCAGGTCGAAGATGAGCCCTTTGGGATGTTGCTGCATCAGGTCTCGCAGCGCGTCTCGGACCAGATCGGGAGAGCGGCTGTTAAACTCGCTCAGCTTTATGTAGGCAATGCCGTTGTCAAGCATCTTATGCTCAAGGACGGGGATCTCGACGCGATCGCGCACAACTTTGACCTCGATCAGCTTCGACTCGCCCGGCCGCCGGATCCCCAGGCGCACCGTCGTGCCTTTGGGACCTCGGATAAGGCGGATGGCATCGCTGAGGGGCAGTTTGGTAATGTCCTTGCCGTTCACCTGGACGATCACGTCATTGCGCCGGATGCCCGCCTCGTAGGCCGGCTGCCCCTCGAACGGCTCGACGATGAGCACACCGCCGCCTGGGGCTGCATCCACCCACGCGCCGATCCCCTCAAAACTGCCACTCAGGTCGGTATTGAAGAACTCGGCCGTCTGGGGATCGAGCAACGTCGTGTTTTTATCCCCGAGCAGCTCCAGAACCCCCCGAATGGCGCCGTAAGTCATCTCCTGGTCGTTGGGCAAATCACCGTAGAAATCCTCCTTCAGGGCCTTCATCGCCTCCCAGAAGACGCGAAATTCTTTGGGTTCCTCGGGCAGGCGGTTGAGTTTCCCGCTGGGGGAAAGAGAGGGCTCGGGCACCGGGCGCTTTTCGGGACGCGGGGTGGCCGTGGGCAGAGGCGTGATCGCCAGCATGGGACGGCCTGCGGACGCGCTCGCCTTAGCGTGCGGCGCAGCTGTCCAACGCCCTGTGCCAAAGCCAATCCCGAAGCCCGTGATGAAGGCGGAGCCGACCAGACCGATGACCAGCACGGAGACGGTCAACCACTTGAGCAGACGGTTCGTATCATTAAGATTCATCTTCCATCCTCACTGAATGCCATGTGCTCACACATGACAGCTTACTGCCCCATAGCCCGTAGTTGCTCCAGCGCCTGATCCAACACGGGATCGCGCTTAGCTTGTATATCCTCGTCTGTGATCTTCACGGGGACATTCGGGGTAAGTCCCTGCTTATCGATCTGCCGATGTTTGGGGGTCAGCCACCGGGCGGCAGTAACGTGTAGGGATGAGCCGTCGGATAGGTCGTACACAAGTTGGACGGAGCCCTTTCCGAACGTCTTCTCGCCAAAGAGCAGCGCACGGCCGTGGTCTTGCAGTGCGCCGGCCACGATCTCGGCCGCGCTGGCGGTAGCCCCATCCACCAGGACCACCATCGGCCCATCGAACACGATCGGGCGATGGCGCGCGGTGAAAGCTTTCTCTTTACCCCCCACACGCCGTTCGTAGACGATCACTCCATCCCTGATGAAGGTGCTGGCGACGTCAATGGCGGCATCCAATAAACCGCCGCTGTTATGGCGTAAATCCAATACGATCCGGTTAACCCCATGCTGTTTCAGGTCGTTGACTGCGTCGGTGAGTTCGCCGGCCGTGCGCTCGCTGAATATGGATATCCGAATGTATCCAGCGTGAGGCGGCGTGTCCAATACGTGCCACTCAACGCTAGGCGTTTCAATTCGCTCCCGCTTGACCTCGAAAGCAAGCGTCTCGCCCGTTGCAGGGCGACGCACCTGGATGCGGACAATGGTGCCGATCTTCCCGCGAACCAGGCTGACCACCTGATCAATGGACATGTCGGACGTGATAGGATGCCCGTCCACAGCGATCAAGACGTCGTTCTCCTGGATGCCCGCCTTTGCCGCCGGTTTGTCACGCATGGGACGCAGGACATAGGTACCGTCGTCCTGGCGGACGATCCAGGCGCCAATGCCGCCGAACTCGCCCTGCAGGTCCTCTCGCTCTCGCTGCCGCGGCTGTGGCTCGACGAACACGGTATAGGGATCGTCGTATGCACTCACCAAGCCGTGGATGGAGGCGTACACCCGCTTCTTGACGGGCGGATCGTCTCCCAGAAACGATTGCTCCAGGATGTGCCAGGCTTCCCAATAGACATCAAACGCTTTCGACCCGACGGGGGAGCGCTCGCGAGCCAAGTACCAGTGAGCGCCGAACCCGGCGGCGAAAGCGAGCAACAGGATGAGCGCGGTGACCGCGATGCCTGCAAGGCGTTTAAGCGCTCGCATGGATGTGATGAGCCGTCCCTTCCGGCCGACCAAGTTACGCGATATTGTCGGCCATTGATGATCGCGCAACGATCGAGTGATTCTAACACACTGGCTGATCGGTGACAAACGGACAGTCGGCGGCCAACGGTCAGCAGACAGCAGTTAGCGGATAGCGGTCAGCAGATAGCAGTCAGCAGATAGCAGATAGCAGACAGCCGACAGCGATCACCTTACTGCTACCAGCTATCGGCTATCAGCTCCCTGCTATCAGCTAACTGTTCGTGTGCCAAGAGATCGTTACCAGGAGGGGAAATACAGTGGTCAGTGATCAGCGGTCAGCAGGCAGCAGAAAGCTGACAGCGATTACCTTACTGCTACCTGCTCTCGGCTATCGGCTAACGGCTTCCCGCTAACTATTCCCCGAAGGGCATAATGATCAGCGGATAGCAGATAGCAAAAAGCCGACAGCGATCTTTTTACTGCTACCTGCTCTCGGCTATCAGCTCCCTGCTAACTATTCCCCGAAGGGCATTGGTTTCTTTTCGACCTACATCACCCTGACATTTCGGGCTCCAGGAGACACATCCTCCTCCCCTACAGCCTCTCCAACCCTTCCTACCACCATCCCCGAGCGAGCAACCTTCCCTCAAAAACCCGGCCTCGCTCGGATTTGACCCCCCGCACTACCACCCGCCGGGCAAGCCTCCCAACGACCTGACTGCTGCCTCTCACCGCTGACTGAAACCTGTCAACTCGGGAGCCAAAGCATTCATACCTGGAACATTTAGGCTCTTACACCCCCTTAAACGGCTCTCTGCAGGCTATCCACCGGCGGCTACAGGCTTGGGAAGCCCTCTCTTCGCCGAGCGAGCCAGGGGGGATACCCACTTGGGGACTCGCTCGGAAATCCATGCTCATTCCAAATTCATTGCACTACCATCATATCACACCTCCGCAGGCCGTTTTTACAGAAAAATTATTGCGCAGTCAACATGATCGGCCCCATCGAGCGTCGGGATGCGCGGCGCGCCCGGCTGCCCGGGATCGTAGATGCCCGCGAGCACCCGATACGTGCCCGGGGGCAACGTCTCCGGCAGCAGGATGGCGTAGCTCACCACCGGCTTCTCCACATCGGCCGCGTGCAGCAGCGGATCGACCTGCGCGATAGGGGTTAGCGGGCCCTCCGCGGGCACAAGATGGATGAACAGCTTCTCCGTGCCCGCCAACACATCGCCTTGGCCTTCCCATCTCAGGTGGACCACCAACACCCCGCCGGGAACCAGCGTTTGCGGCTCGACCGCGGCGGCTCGCAGCGTCAGCCCGTTCGCGAAGATCACATCGAGCGGATGCATCCGCTCG
>JAGHDS010000274.1 GCA_021159845.1 Anaerolineae bacterium | reverse complement strand
GGTCGGTTCCATACTTGCGGCGCCAGAATCTGGCCCGGTCAACGCTGGGTTGGATGACCACATCATCGCTTGGATCAAACCAATCCATACTGTGAATCCCGCTAATGGTTTAGCGGCCCAACTTCCGCTTTAAGTATGGGATCAGCCCTCCCGCCTGAATCAGTTGCAGGGCCGTCTCCGGCAACGGCGGGAAGTGCCACACATCGTCTCCCCGTCGGATCGTTCCGGCCTCTAAATCGATCTCCACCGCGTCGCCGAATTCCAGCGCAGCGACTGCCTCCGGGCAGATGATGGCCGGGAGCCCGTTGTTGAGCGCGTTGCGGTAGAAGATGCGGGCGAATGATTCGGCCACGACGGCGCCCACGCCTGCCTCCTTCAGGCAGATGGCCGCCTGCTCCCGGCTGGAGCCGCAACCCCAGTTGCGTCCGGCCACGATCACATCGCCGGGCCGCACGTTGCTCGCGAAGTTCGGATCCAGGTCCTCCAGCGCGTGCCGGGCCATCTCCCGGCGATCGGTGATGGTATAGGTGTATTTGCCGGGGAAGATAACGTCGGTGTTCACGTCATTACCGTATTTCCAGACTCGGCCTCTGGTAACCATGTTCTCTTCCTGACGTAGGACGTTGAGTGTAGATCGTAGATCGTGGAGCGTGGAGCGATTTGCCCTCGCCCCACGCTCCACGCCTTCCGCTCCCCACTTACAGTTCCCTCGGATCGGTGATCGCCCCCTTGATGGCGGATGCTGCCACCACCGCCGGATTTGCCAGATAGATCTCCGCCTCTCGCGTGCCCATACGCCCGCGGAAGTTACGGTTAGCCGTGGAGATGGTGACCTCGCCCGGGGCCGGGATGCCCATATGGTTGCCCATGCACGGCCCACACCCTGGAACACCGATCATGGCACCGGCCTCGGCCAGCGTCTGGATATAGCCGCGCTCCAAGGCTGCTTGCAGAACCTGGCTGGATGCCGGGATGACCAGGAAGCGCGTGCCCCGCGCTACACGGCGTCCCTTCACCACCTCGGCCGCGGCGGCGATGTCCTCCAGCCGGCCGTTGGTGCAGGTCCCCAGGAACGCCTGTTGCACTCGCGTGCCCGCCACCTCTGACAGCGGCACGACGTTATCCACCGTGTGCGGGCAGGCGATGTACGGCTCCAGCCCCGCGGCGTCGTAGTGGTACTCGGCAGCGTATCGAGCGTCCGGGTCCGGGTACAGCGCCCCGGCCTCGATCTCCGCCCGGCATTCCTCGACGGGGCGGCCGGTTCGCCTCGCCAGCCTGGGCGCCAACCAGTCGAACACCCTGTCGTCCGGCGTCACGTACGCGTTCTTGACCCCCATCTCGGCCATCATATTGGGCAGCACCATGCGGGATGCCACGGACATGGCCGCGATGCCGGAGCCGCTGAATTCGACGGACATATAGATCCCGCCATCAGCGCCCAGGTCGCCGATGACGCGCAGGGCGAAGTCCTTGGCCGTCACGCCGCGCGGGAGTTCGCCGTCCAGGATGACCCGCATGGACTCGGGTACGCGCAGCCACAGCTCGCCGGTGGCCCACAGTGCAGCCACCTCGCTGCGGCCCACGCCGGCGCCGAACGCGCCCATCCAGCCGGAATGCGTCGTGTGGGAGTCCGCGCCTAGGACGAGCTGCCCGGGCAGGATCAGTGCCTCCTCACTCAGGACCTGGTGGCAGATGCCGCGTCCCACGTCGAAGAAGTGCGTGATTCCCTGCTCGGCCACGAACTGCCGGATCTCGGCGTGGTTCTGTGCATGGCGCGTGGTGGGGGCTGGCACGGCGTGATCCAGGATGATGGCGAGCCGCTCCGGGTATTCGACCCGCTTAACGCCCAGCTCGTAGAACATCTGGATGATGGCGGCCGAATTGTCGTGGGACAGCACTACATCCGGCCGGGCGTCGATTACCTGCCCAGCGGAGACCTCGGATATGCCCGCAGCGCGCGCCAGCGCCTTCTCCGCGAATGTTTTGCCCATCAGGCCGTCTCACCCCGGGGAAGATTGATCTGTCCGGTTCGCAATTGTTCTTCTAACTCCTCTTTGGGAGTTGACCGCCAATTGCGCAGGAGGGCATCGACGTCTTCCATAGCCAGCGGTTTGATGTCGGCCAGGGCTTTGATGTGGGCGGTAGCTTCCTTGATCTCCTGATCGGTGAGGCTTAACCCTAGCTGCTCGGCCCGGTATTTCACGGCATTCCACCCGGTTAGCCGGTGGGCGATGTGGATGTACCGGGTCAGGCCGAAGTCCTCCGGTTTGAGGATCTCGTATGTCTCCGGGTTGTTCAAAATCCCTTTGGCGTGAATGCCGGCCTTATGGGTGAAGGCCGTGTAGCCGGTGATGTAGTTATTGAAGGGGACTTGAATTCCCACGATGTCGGCCACCAGGTTCTCAATGTCTCGCAGAAGGGGAAGGTTGTATTTGCTCTTCACCAGCTCTGGATTGACGGTGTACATACGGGCGATGAGCCCACCCAGTGGGGTGATGCCCACGCGCTCGCCGATCCCTAACACGCTTGTGTCCACGTGGGTGGCCCCGGCCTCCAAAGCGGCGAAGGAATTAGCAATAGCACATCCCGTATCGTTGTGGCCGTGGAACTCGATGTCGCAGTGGACGACGCCGCGCAGTGTGCTTACCAGGTCGTACACCTGGCGAGGGGTGGCAACACCTACCGTGTCGGCGATGCCCACCCGGTTCACGCCCAGCTCATCGACGGCCCGGTACACCATGAGCAGGTCTACCAGGTCGCTGCGGAAGGAGTCCTCGCTGGAGAAACGGACTTCTACCCCTTGCGATTTGATGTAGGTGACGACCTCAATGGCGGCGTCGATGATTTGGGCGATGGATTTACCGTGGCTGAACTGGCGCAGGATGGAAGAGGTCCCGAAGAGCACATCGATGCCGTCGACGCCGGTGTCCAGCGCGATTTTGGCATCGTCCATGCGACACCGGATGTGGGTCAACGTCTTGGCCTTCAGGCCCAGCCGGGCGATGCGGCGGCAGTCTTCGAACGACTGAGAGGATGCGACGGGGGATGTCATCTCGATGTACTCGACGCCGAACGCGTCCAGCATCTCGGCGATCTGCACCTTCTGATCGGGTGTGAAGAAGGCGCCGGCGAATTGTTCGCCCTCGCGTAAGGTGGATTCTATAATCGCGAAGTTCTGTAGAGACATGGTCGGCTCCTCTCGATAGGTAGGCTCTCGTATGGTAATTGATTGTGCTTCCTTGCCAGCCCACCGGCGTCGTGGGGAGCCGCCCTTGGCGGATGTTCGCTCCGAGGTAGTCCGCTCCCCTGGCCGGTGAGCCTGGGAAGCTGGACTGCGAGTGTACGTAGGGCGCAGCGCAGCTAACCAGACCCACGGTCTGGCCGCTTAGACTTGCTGCGCTTGGTGATGGTTCGCTGGTGGGATGACATGGCACCCTCGAGGAAATGTACGGTAACAAAAAGACCGGCTCATATGGCCGGTCTGGCTGAGCTGGTCGCAGTCCCTCCACATTGTCGCGGAGCAAACGCCGTTCAACCAGACCTAGCGGTCCGGCTTCTTGGCCTTGCTCTGCTTCTTGTCGTGAAGGGCGCTATAGACGATCACGTTGTTATCTCCCGGATTCTCACAACAATGCTAAAACGATATTAGCATATCCCCTTCGGTGTGTCAAACTTGGCGAGGATGGTAACTGTTCACCGTTCTCCCACTCGATCTCATTGGCATCCGGTGAGTGATGTGGGTGAAGATACACTCAATACAGGCGCCTGGCTCCAAGTGTTTTGGCCGCGGATGGCCCTCATCCCCCAGACCCCCTTCTCCCACGCCTGGGAGAAGGGGGCTTGATTCGGCTTGTGGTGGCGGCGCAGTGGAGCTGCGCCGCCACCACAAGCCATTTCCCCGGTCCCCCCTCCCCGGCGGAGCGAATTGGGGGAGGGGGGACTACAGGGG
>JAGHDS010000044.1 GCA_021159845.1 Anaerolineae bacterium | reverse complement strand
GGGGAGATTTTCCCGCTCGAGCACATCAATCGCGGCTAACGCGGCCGCGCAGGATAATGGATTGCCGCCGAAGGTGGAGCCGTGCACTCCTGGTTTGATCTGGCTGGCCACGGCCTCGGTCATGAGCACAGCGCCCATTGGCACACCACCCGCCATTCCTTTGGCCAATGTCATCAGGTCGGGGTGCAGGTCGTAGTGCTCCACGGCGAACCAGCGTCCGGTGCGGCCAAAGCCGGTTTGCACCTCGTCGATGATGAGCAGCGCTCCCGTGCGATCGCAGATCTCCCGGGCGCCTTGCAGGAACTCTCGAGACCCGGGCCGGACCCCTCCTTCGCCCTGTATAGCCTCCAACAGCACCGCCGCGGTGTCCTCGTTGACTGCCTGGGCCAGCCGGTCCAGGTTGTTGTAGGGCACATGGGTGAACCCAGGGACCAGCGGCTCGAATGGCTCCCGGTACCTCTTCTCCCAGGTAGCGGAGAGCGCGCCCAGGGTGCGGCCGTGGAAGCCGCGCATGGCTGCTGCAATGCCAGGGCGGCCGGTGGCCAGGCGGGCGAACTTGATGGCGCCTTCGACGGCCTCCGTGCCGGAGTTGCAGAGGAAAGCGCGGGTCAGGCCCTCGGGCGCCAGGCCGATCAGACGCTCCAACAGGCGGGCGCGCTGATCGTTGTAGAAGACCTCCGGGCAGGTGATGATCCGCTGGGCCTGCTCGGCGATGGCATGGGCGATCTCTGGTCGGCCGTGGCCGATGAGTGCCACGCCATGACCGGCGGCGCAATCGATATACTCGCTGCCGTCGGCGTCCCACACACGGGCGCCCTGGCCGCGCACGATGGCGACCTCTCGCTTGGGATACGCCCCGGAGGTATAGCGAGACTCAAGCTCGATGATGGATGCATTGGATGACACGGTTTCTCCTCCCGGCGGAAGAGAACCCCGGTTTCTGGGAGAAACCGGGGTTCTGAAGCGCCCTTTTATTCGATGACGGTCCCCTGTCCAGCCAGCGCTTTCTGGATGGGGTGCTCCACCCGTCCGTCGGCGAAGACCACCCGGCGGACGCCGGCGTCCAGCGCTTCGGCGGCCCCCATCACCTTCTTCTTCATTCGGTCCTTGGCGAAGTCCATAGCCGACTCCACCTGCCCTCGCGGGATATGTGGGATCAGGCTGGACTCGTCTGGGAAGTTGCGCAGCAGGCCGGGCACGTTGGAGAGGATAATGAGCTGCTCGGCTCCCAGTGCCTTTGCCACAGCTGCGGCCGCCCGGTCCCCGTCCACGTTGATGGCCTCGCCATCGTAGGAGGCAGCTGGAGGAGTGAGCAACGGCAGGTAGCCGTTGTCCAGCAGCAGGCGTAGAAGGTCCACGTTGACGCGCTCCACCTTGCCCGTGTAATCATCCCGCAGGACCATACGGCGGCCGTTCTGGATCACCTTGATGACCGCCTTGCGCGGCCCCTCGAAGATGCGGCCGTCCAGTCCGGATAACCCCACCGCATTCACGCCGCGCCGCTGGAGTCGCTCCACCAGCCCCTTGTTGACCTTACCGCAGTACACCATCTCGAAGATCTCCAGCGTCTTGCGGTCGGTGTAGCGGCTGGTGTAGCCCGATACGGATGTGACGAAGCGTGGCGGATGCCCGAGCGCTTCAGCTACCCGATTGGTCTCCGCCGAGCCGCCGTGGACGACGACCATCTGTTGCCCTCCCTTGGCCAGGGCGGCGATGTCATCCGCGATCAGGTCCAGGTTGATTCCCTCGCTACCACCGATTTTGACGACGATCATGGTTACCTCGACGCTGTGTCATGTCAAGTCCTAAATCCTGCATCCTGCATCCTGTATCTATGCTCACACCGGATGCAATCCCGTGAACTCCAACCCTCTCGTCTCCGGGAGGCCGCACATCAGATTCATGCATTGCACGGCCGTGCCCGCGGCGCCCTTCATCAGGTTGTCGATGGCGCATAGAGCGACGACGCGCCCGGTCTCCGGGTCCAGCTCGAAGCCCACATCCGCGTGGTTCGACCCAGCCACGATCTTCGGCTCGGGATAGCGGTAGATCCCCTGCCGCTCTTTGACGATGCGGACGAAGGGTTCATCCCGATAAGCCGCGCGGTAGGCCTTCCATAGGTCGCGCTCGGTCAGGCCGCGATCCTTCAGAAAGGCATGTCCGGTGGCCAACACACCGCGCACCAGCTCAACGGCCGTCGCCGAGAGGTGGATGGGAGGGACCTGGCCGGTTCGGGAGAGCGCCTGGATGACCTCGGCGGTGTGACGATGCCCGGTGGGGGCGAACGAGCGCACAACCCCACTTCGCTCCGGGTGATGGGATGCCTCCGACGGGCTATTTCCCCCCTCCGATGATCCCACCTTCACCTCGATGATGACGTCGCGGTCCCGGTCGACCAGGTCAGCCTGGAAAAGCGGCCATAGCGCCAACGTGGTAGCTGTAGCGTTGCAGCCCACGCCGGAGACATATGATGCGGAGCGGATCTCGTCGCGGTGGAGTTCCGGTAGCCCGTAGACGAACCGATCCAGCCATTCGGGCGCGGCATGGGGCCGGCCGTACCATCGTTCGTATAGTGTGGGATCGCGCAGCCGGAAATCGGCGCTCAGGTCGATGATGCGCGGCGCCAGCGCGGCGAAGTCATCGATGCGGGTCTGTGCCTGGCCGTGGGGCAGGCAGAGGAAGAGCAGATCGCACGGTTGGAGCTCACTGGCGCTGGTGAATTTCAGCCGGGTATGGCCGCGCAGGTTAGGATGCACGAAGTGGACATAGCGTCCAGCGTTTCGCTCCGATGTTACTTGCTTGATTTCGATGTTGGGATGGCCCAGCAGTAGACGTAGTAGTTCGCCTCCGGTGTATCCGGAAGCCCCAACGATGCTGACGCTCAACCGATCTGTGCTCATGAATCACTCCACGCGCGCAGGATGGGAAGTAGCTCTTTGTAGGAAGAGATGACCGCATGGGCTTGCGATGGATCTTGCCCCTGAGTGACGCCGGTGAAGAGCACGGCTTTCATCCCCACACGGCGGGCGCCTGTGATGTCGGTGGCCGTCAGGTCACCGATATGGACGGCCTCCTCTGGGCGTGCCCCTAGCTGGTTTAACGTGTCTAGGAACTGCCGTTCGTGAGGTTTGGCCCGCCCAGTCTCATCGGAAAAGGTGCAGTGGCGAAACAGGTCGAGGATGCCGTCGCGGGCCATGAAGTGGCGGAGCACCCGGCCGGGGGTCATTCCCGTGTCGGATATCAATCCCAGACTGTAGCGCTCGGCCAGCGCCCGCATCACCTCAATGGCTCCGGGGATCGGCGTCACCGGCTCGGATAGCAGCGTCTCCTCCAGCTCGCGCTTTAAGGCGTCGAAAGCCTGTGGCGGGAGCGTCGCGCCGATGTCCGCCAATATCCACCGTAACCGTTCGGCCGTGTCGGCCGTGCGCATCTCCTGCATCCACACTTCGTACGCTCGTCGGAAGCTCTCATCCAGCGCCGCTCGTAGCCGTTCGTAGGGGATCGCGTACCCCTGCTCGGTCAGGTATCGGTGTAGCAGCTTGGTGCGTCTCTCGCGGCTGGTGCCATCCGTGGGCATCCAGTATAGCGTTCCCCAGAAGTCGAAGGTGATCGCTCTCAGTGCCATCAGGCCGTCATCTCCGCGGTGTCTTTCCAGCCGTTGGCGGCTGCCCATCCCTCTTTGGCCACGCGCACGACGAAGTCGATAATGCGGCCGGGGATGTCCACGCCGGTGGGTTCGATGGAATTACGGAACTCCATCGTGTAGTTCACCTCGTTGACCAGGAATCCCCGGTCGGGGTCCTCCAGCACATCGATGGCGATAACGCCGCCGCCGACGGCGCGGGCAGCTCGCACGCAGAGATCATTCAGCTCGGGCGTGACGGGGCAGTTGGATGCCTTACCGCCGCGCGCTGTGTTCGTGATCCAATGCGGGGACGTGCGGTAGATGGCACCGATAGTCTCGTCGCCGACCACGAAGGCCCGGATATCTCGCTGGGGCTTGTGGATGTATTCCTGGATGTAGAAGATGGAGTGATGGTAGGTCCCCAGAATTTTCTTGTGCTCAAGCACGGCCTCGGCGGCATCTCGATCGTTGATCTTGGAGAGCAGGCGTCCCCATGAGCCTACAGCGGGTTTTAAGACCACAGGATAGCCCATGCGCTCGATGGCTTCCAGAGCCGACTCTGGTGTGTAGGCGATGAAGGTCTTAGGGGTGGGCACGCCCGCGCGCACCAAGGCCGATGTGGTTAGCAGCTTGTTGCCGCAGGTATCGGCAACCTCGAACGTGTTGACGGTGGGGATGCCGCGGTCGTCCAGGATGCGCAGGGAATAGAGCGCGCGGGAGTGATTGATGCAACGTTCCAGGACGACGTCGTACTGCGTCCAGCCGTCGCTGTGGAAGTCGAAGATCACCTTCCGGTCATCGATGCGCTCGAAGGATATCCCACGTTCTTCCATCTTCTGGAAGAGTAACTTTTCCTCGACGCGAATGCGCGAGCAAAGGACACCAACTTTCATGGGTTTATCTCCGGTATGCGAGTGACGAGGTGATGAGGCAGTAAGGCTACGAGGACACCTGCATTCTGGACCCAGTGTCTCCCCTCGTGCCTCGGTGCCTCTTCCTTTTACTCTCCCCAGTCTTCCTCTTCCTGTGGGGCCAGTTCGAGCACGAACGGGTTCAGGCTGCGTACTTCCAGTTCCACGCCGCAGTCCGGACACTCGATGATTTCTCCCTCGATCACGTCCGTCACTTCGATCTCCGCTCCACACTCGGGGCATTCCGCAACCAACACCTCGGGCATGTCGTCCTCCTTTGTGAAGATTGAGAATGATGAATTGGCGATCAGCCGGTTGTAATTACCCTATCCACGATTGCGCTTGTTATCTCGGCCGTAGTGGCGCTGCCGCCCAGGTCGGGCGTGCGTGGGCCGTGTTCCAGGACATCCAGAGCGGCCGACCGGATGCGGTCGGCGACCTCCGGCTCGCCCAGGAAGTCTAGCATCAGCGCACCGGCCAGGATGGCGGCGATGGGATTGGCGATGCCCCGCCCGGCGATGTCCGGTGCCGATCCATGGACGGGCTCGAACAGCCCGTGCCGATCGCCGATATTGGCCGATGCGGCCAACCCCAGGCCACCCACCAACCCGGCCGCCTCGTCGCTCAGGATGTCGCCGTAGAGGTTCGCGGTGACGATGACGTCGAACCTCTCGGGCGATTGTACCAGACGCATGGCCGCCGTGTCCACCAACAACTCGTCCACTTGAACGTCTGGATAGGTCTTTGCCACCTCCAGCGCCGTCCGACGGAACAGGCCGTCGGTTTCGGCCAGTACGTTGGCC
>JAGHDS010000289.1 GCA_021159845.1 Anaerolineae bacterium | reverse complement strand
CCTCCTCACCGTAGTACGTGTACTCCCAATCGACGAAGACCGACTCCCGCGGGATATACGTCAACACGTCAGGATGAGCCAGCGCCATATCCGCCCAGAGCCACGGCCGCTTTCCCCGCTCCAACACGTGAGCGAGCACATCTCGCATGAAACGCCCATACAGGGCCGCGACGCCCTCGCGGGCCGCCACTCGCCGACACGCCGGGCATCGGCCGAGATACCACGTCTCATCTCCTCCAACGTGCAGGAAACGAGAGGTCGGGTGCAGCGCCAACACCTCATCGATCATCCGCTTGATCAACGCCAGCGCCTCGGGCTTGAGCGGGCAAACCTGATACCTGGCATCCGTCTCGGCAAGCTCCGGCCGGTGGTACAGCACGAATTCCAAATGTCCAAGGGTCGGCACGCAGGGGACGACCTCGATACCGCGCTCACGACAATGCTCAATCAACGTGGCAACTTCATCCAGCGTAAGCCGCTCCGGATGAGCAGGGATGATGTCCCCCGAATAGGGAAACTTATCCTCATATTCGACAAGGAGCACGTTGTATCGAAGCGAGGCCAGGCGGTCGATCAGGCGCAAAATGTAATCGAAGGAGAGCATCTGATCCTTCAGGTCCAGATGAAAGACGCGCAACGCCAGCCCTGGCTCGTCGATCACCCGTTGAGCACGCACGCGCCCCGACCGGGCGAGAGTGGCAAGCGCCCCCAGTCCGTTCAGCGCCCCGCGCTCATCGGAAAAAGATATCTCGATCCCCTCCGGCATGACGGCTACGGCATATCCCTCCGGGGCCACATCCGCCCGCTGAAACCGAACCGGTACGCCAGCCTCGGCAAGAACCATGTCCTGTACGCTTGATGGGCGCAACTCCGAGAATGGCGGGGCAATCAGGCGAACCCCACCCGAGAGATCCACCCAGCCCTCTTGATACGTCACAGACAAAGGAGTAGGGAACAGGTCCATCACTCGCCCTCCGGCCCAGGATGCCCGTCCGATCCCCCGGACGCCATGTTCAACGCCAGACGATAGATCTCCCGATGCGGCCGTCCCGTCAGCCGGCTCAGCGCCCGCACGGCCGTCGCCCGTGATATGCCCTCCCCCAACAACGTCGCCAAAGCCGTTTCCACGCGCTCGTCCGGCCAGCTTTGGGCGACATCCTCGCCCGGAGCGCCACCGACAACCAACGTGAACTCCCCGCGCGGCCTCTCCGCCTCAAAATGAGCAATCGCCTCCGACACCGTCCCCCGGAACACCGACTCAAACCGCTTGGTCAGCTCCTCAGCCACGGCGATCGGCCGATCTCCCAACACATGGGCAATATCGGCCAGCGCCTGGCGCAGCCGGTGCGGCGACTCATAAGCTACCAGCGTGCCAGGCTCCGCCGCCACTGTCTTGAGGAGCCGTTGCCGCTCCGCCTGCCGCCTGGGGAGAAAACCGAGAAACAGGAATCGGTCCGTCGGCAACCCGGATACGACCAACGCCGTCACGGCAGCCACCGGCCCAGGCACGGGGACCACAGCATGTCCCTCCGCCAAAGCCGACCGGATCAACTCGTATCCCGGATCGGATAGGCCCGGCATACCCGCCTCCGATATCAACGCCACATCTCCCTTAGCAAGCGCATCGAGGATCCGACCCAGTTTGGTCAACTTGTTGTGCTCAAAGTAGCTTGTGACCGGTGTATGGATGTCAAAGCGGGCGAACAGAACCTGAGCTGAGCGCGTATCCTCAGCGGCGACGAGCGATACCTCTCGCAACACGCGCACTGCTCGAAAGGTCATGTCCTCCAGATTGCCGATGGGCGTGCCCACCACATACAACGTTCCCATGCGACCTCTCAATCCCTCGTAGACGATGGCCCACCCACTAATACGTAATCCCGTCGGTCATCGGTGAGTCGCGGCATCGGCCACACGCCCGAGCCAGGAGCGGCACCTCCACCCGGGAGCTGACCCCGCACGCGTTCCACAGCCGCTGTCAGCGCTCGATCCCGATCCTCCGGGTCCAGCCCGGGATAGTGCCCCACCCGCCAGTCGGCCAACTCCATCCGCACCAACATCAACTCGACTTGGTCGGCTCTCCGCTGATCGCCCAGATCAGCGGTCTGTTGCCAAATCAGGGCAAACATCTCCTCCTGAGCAGCCGTCAACGCATCCCGAAGGGCCTCCTCATTTCCCTCCCACTCGGGCACCAGTTCAATGCCAAAGGCCCCACGAGCAGCCTGCAACCTAACCAACAGCCAGCTAATCTGCTCCGCGAGCAACGTCACGCGTTGACCTGGGCTGAGGACGCCCGGCCGCGAGAGGTCCGCATACCAGGCCACACGAGCCTGCTCCTCCCGACGTAGGAACTCGGCCAGGTCCGCCCGCTCCGGCCCCACATCCCCGCCGTTTAGCGCGATCCACTGATTGACCAGAGCCAACGCGCGTTGTTGGCGCTCCAGACGCAATCGCTCCAGGTCCGGGTTCAACGGCAACGGCTCGGCGAAAGAGGCCAGAGAAAAATGATAGAGCTCCGGCCTGGGTTGCAACATGGTGAATTTCCTTAACTCCGCCCTGATGGCAGCCGCCTTCCGCTCCCCTCGCGCCTCCGCGACGACCTGTGTAAACAAATTCAAAGCTCGCTGTCGCTGAGCGGGCTGCATATGCGCACTGTAGCGAATGAGTGTCTCGGCCTGCTCCAGGCTCAGATCCAGCCCCACGCGATCCCCCACGGCCAGCCGGCCGCGCGCTGCTGATAATGAGAGATCGAAGCGGGCCATATCAGTGATGTCGGGACTGAGCGCGGCCAAATCGTGGGCCAGTTGGAAGCAGAGGGAAGCTTTCTCAAGACGCCTCGCCTGCACGAATCGTTCACCCACCAACTCGAAGAGACCGCCGCGGGTGGCCTCATCCAGATCGGCGGCGTACATGAGGATGGTGAAAGCCGTATCAGGCTCACCTGCCGACAGCGCCTCTCGGGCCGCTGTCTCCGACGACACACCAGCCAGTGGAAGCAGCGCCAGATCCGGCCGCACGCGATCCGAGTCCACCTCCTCCACCGGGTCTCGCCAGCCATAAACGATCGCGGTCTGCCGGCTCATGATGAAGTAGGCGATAAGGGAGATGATCCCCAAGAGCAGGAAGAGGGCAGCTCCGGCCAGGAAGATATACGGTTGCCAATCCCGAAGATGAGCGATCAGATTACGCATCCAGGCCTCTCGGAAGCTACGACGTCGATCACGTCCTCAGTATACCACAGGAAGACATCGATCTGAAGCCCAGCGGAGGGAGTAACTGTTCACCGTTGGGGTAAAAGGGGGGGGGCTGCGTTGCATCCTCGTACATCGGGTCTCACGAAGTTATGTGTCCTGCAGCCAAACGGGCCGAGGGCTTGTTGGTCCCCCCTGCAGTCTCCTCTCCCCCAATTCGCTCCGCTGGGCGTGGGAGAAGGGAGGCTTGTCTGTGCGCCAAGAGATCGTTACCAGGTGGTGATGAGAATACTGGACAGAGCAGGCCCTCCTTTGGTATGTGAACCGCTCGAAGTTCATGGCAGGAGGTCCTACATGTCTATGATCCAGAGTTTAGCGCACACGAGATGGGACTGCAAGTACCATGTTGTGTGGATCCCGAAGTATCGGAAGAAGCGGCTGTTCGTGGAGCTACGGCGAGAGCTAGGGCCAGTGCTCCGAGAGTTGGCAGAGCACCGGGAGAGCGAGATATTGGAAGGTCGTATGTTGCCTGATCATGTACACATTCTGATAGCGATACCGCCGAAGTATGCGGTGTCGCAGGTGGTTGGGTATATCAAGGGCAAGAGTGCGATTTACATAGCTCGGCGCTACATGGGGCGGAGGAGGAACTTCAAGGGTCAACACTTTTGGGCGAGAGGGTACTATGTCTCGACCGTCGGGATAGACGAAGAAGCGATTCGGCGGTACATTCGGGAGCAGGAGGCGGAAGATCGTCGAGTTGACCAACTACGTCTCATTGAGTAGGTAGGAAGGATGCGCCTTTAGGCGCTCCCAGTAACCGCTTTGAGCGGTTCACATCTGAAGCCACCGGCTTTGCCGGTGGAGCATCACTTCCGCGATGTGCATCACAGCCTCCACATCAAGCTTTATGTCGGACGTTGGGGG
>JAGHDS010000323.1 GCA_021159845.1 Anaerolineae bacterium | reverse complement strand
GTGGGTGTCTTGGATGCACATGCTGCCGCTATCGCTCCCGCCGTCACTACGGTGGACAGACGAAGGAATTCTCGACGAGTGATCTCTCGCTTCATGGCTTCACCTCCTATGGCGAGATGAGAAAGGCTTGTAAGCGGGCCGTTTTTTTACGCTCCTATCACCTCCTTTCACCGCCACAGCCGGGCGGCCTCCGTTGAGATGTGATCTCGAGGAGAAGGTAGCATCTCTCCTCAATCACGGCTTTGAGGAGCTACTATGAATCGACGGGGAGAGTCCATGCCTGCTCGACTCCATGAGGAGGATGTACGAGTAGCCCATCCCCCCATCGACCAAGTGTCGGGGCTTCCCAGCCCAGATCGTCGTCGAAGTAGAAAATCCACCACCGCGAGCCTTGGCCGTCGGGCAAAGAGCTTACATGCGCTAGTGTGAGTGGCCCTCGGCTGCCGGCATGGCGCTGGAGCCCCTCAGGACGGATCTCACCGGGAAAGGTTCCTATCCATAGCGCGCGCATACCGTCGCTCAGCCGCGCCCAGCCATCTCGAAATGCCCATGCCAGGTGGGCACCTGCATTCCAGTAGGTGCGAATCTCCGCATTCGGCCCCAGATTGGCGAAGGTATCGCGGACGATCGCGGCGCGCTGGTCCTCCGGTATCAGCCACACGTCCCGGCGAACGGTAGCTTGGGGCGGCAATCCATCGTAGCAGCGGGTCAAGTCCACGGTCGCGTGTTGCCATCCGGCTGTGGATGTCTCCAGCTTCAGCAACTGCCCCCGTCGTTGTGTTTGAGGAGTGCCGTTGATGACGGGTGGGTTATGAGCCTGGATGCCCAGCGTAAAATCTCTCTCTTCCCCGCGTCGGTATTGCTGATAGCCTGGATCGGTGATCCAAAAGCGTCCGCGCCATCCCAGTATGAGTTGGCCGTTGTCGTTGTGTAGATGGCTCATGGGGCTGCGGCTCAGGCCCACCGTTGCCGACACGTCAGCGCTGGACCATCCCGTGCGCAGGACAGCGGCGTTCGCGACCTCGGTTGGCCGCGGCTCGGGTGGTGCTCCCGGGTGCTTCATGTCCGCCGCGTGGCCGAGGATGGTCTCGATGGCCGCTGCCGGCAGCCGCTTCAGGGGGAGGTGCCGTGCCAACCATGTCCCGTGTGGGTCCTCGTACCAGATCGATAGGCGCAGCAACGCCGTCATCCAGAATGACATCTGCGGCTCGACGTCTCCAAGTGGTGCATGTAAATCGGGCCGGCCGGGAGAGGTCAGATACACCCATTGGTGGATCAGGCTCGTAAAAGCGTCACGCCCGGCGGAGAGCATCCCCTCGCGATCAGGCAAGGCGTCCATCCACTCCGTAGCCGTGTCCATGAGGTAGCCGTCGTAAGATGTGCCCTCCGTGTGGTGATGTCCATCGGTGCGGTATTGCCACCAGGCATGCAGAGCCGCCCGAGCGCGGGGCTCGAGGTCATCTCGCAGGGGATGCTGGATCACCCGCGCTAGGTGGGCCCCTCGCATCAGGACGATCATGGGGATGTTATGTAAGCGTTCCGGGGGGAGCTCATCTACGTCTGCCCAGATCTCTCGGAACCAAGGCCCTATGTCACGCTCGAGCAGCAACTGGGCTGCTTTCCAGGCTTGCTCACGGGCAGCCGGATTCCATCCCTCTGGGTTGCTCAGGAAGTGAGCCAGACAGGCGGCCACGTGTCCGGCTACGAGGTGCACCTGGCCGCTCCACCCCCGGAACGTATCCCATCCGGCCAGGGCGGCCAGTTCCTCCTGTAGGATGGAGCCGGCCCTCTGATCGTCCAGGAAGCGCCAGGCGGCATGGAGGAGACGCCACCGCTCTTCCAGGCTCCAAAGCAACCACACGAACCAGGGATAATTCGACCAACCAGGGATACCAGGGGGTAGCTCAGAGGGGCGCTGTGCTAGTGGCAGGGGGAAAGCGAGCGTATGCTCGATACGATAGTAGTAAACCAGCAGTTCACGCCGGCGTTTCTCGATCTCGCCTCGAGTTCTGAGGAGATCTCGAACCTCATCAATGCTCCAGGCAGGCGGATCCAGGGAGATGTCCCCTGACAGCTCATAGGCTGACGTGTCATAACCGAGCGAAATAAACTGTTGAAGAGGTGGCGCCTGAGATGTGGACATACACACCCCTATGGACCCTCGGACCAGACGAATACCCGTCCTAACATACCAGCAAGTCGTATACCCTTTACCGTACGCCGCTTTTCACACCTCTGACAAGCAGAAAAGCACTCCACAGGTGCTGAAGCTCATAGCCGCTACAGGAGCTTGATCAGTGAACTTAAGAACAGGCATCATGCAAGATTAAGACAGAGAAAGGAACCTCGGCAATGGTGGAATTTAATAAAAGTCACATGTTGGCTTTTTCATGTCTCCCGGACGCACGATGAAGGAGGAAATTGCCGTGCCCAATAGTTCCATCATTCAAGAGGCAAAAACATTCTAGCATTAAGGAACCATGATGTCAAGGAAATTCTATGGCGAACCATCCAATTGACGGACATCCTATCGTAGGGCACACGACCCCATTGGAAAAGTCCAACAGAAAGCTCCTCCATCCACATCCAACCAGCCTCAGCCAGACAGATGACCCCACGCTGGGTGAACAGTCACGATTATGCTCCTTCTAGCCATCCACGCCGATCTCGGGTACAATTAGGAGCACGTGATACACTGGATCGTCTCTTGAAGAAATGGTAAGGCAGGCCATGTCCACTCACTCAGCGTCAGGGAAGTCCAGCGAAGGACTCCGTGTATACATGCTGGGACCGCCTCGCGTGACGTGGAAGGGGGGCCCCCTCCCCATCCCGCGGCGGCAGGCTCGCGCTCTGTTGTATTACTTGGCTGCCTACCGAAGACCTCTCCCTCGCGAACGCATCAGCTTCCTCTTCTGGTCTGACATCCCCGAAACGGCTGCTCGAACCAATCTCAGCCGTCTGTTAAATCATCTACGTCGTGCATTACCCGCTTCGGATCTGATCTTGACCCAGGAGGGGCAGATATACCTGAACCCCGACATCGCTTGGTCCGACACGGTAACCTGGGCACAATCGCTGGGATCTTTCTCGGCCGACGCGGCACGGCGCCTGATCCTCTTGTACCGGGGACCTTTCCTCCAAGGCTTCTCGCTGCCTAAGCGGCCTGAGTTCGAACATTGGCTGGCCCACGAGCGACAGCACTGGAAGCGTCTGTACCTGGAGATGCTGGCCACACTCCTCAAGACGGAAGCCCGCCAAGGAGCCTACGAGGCAGCCATCACTTACGCCCGCCGCTACCTGGAGGTGGACAAGCTGGCTGAGGACATACATCGCCAGCTCATCGAGCTTTACGTGGCCGTCGGTAATCGCAGCGCCGCCTTGCGCCAGTTCGAGCGCTGCGTCGCCGTCCTGGAACGGGAGTTAGGTGTTAGCC
>JAGHDS010000443.1 GCA_021159845.1 Anaerolineae bacterium | reverse complement strand
TGTCCCGGGCATCTGGAGCAGCCGGAATATCTCCTGATTCTCCAACCGCTCGAAATCATCGGCCGAGAGCGGCTTCAAGGTGGCCTGGGTCAGCTCTGCTACGACCTGGTCGATCAGGTTTGGTCTGGCAATGATCTGAGCCAGGCAATAGTCCTCCAGATCCAGTCGGAGTGCCTCTTCCGTTGTCTGCAGAGCTTCGGGCTCCTGTCGTGGCTCGCGTTCCCTCTTCATCACCTGCCGCTCAATGACGCGTTCGTCCACCTGGACGCGACGGGCCAGCAATTGGATATAGTGCTGTCGCATGATATCATCGGCCAGTTCCCGAATCAGCGGCACGATCTCCGCCACCGTCGAGGCCTTACCGCGAGCGGTGTTGAGATCATGCACCTCTGTGGCCCGCTGCAGGTAAAAGTCGATGATGGGCAAGGCGCTCTTCGCCAGGACAGGCCATCCCTCGGGATTACTCCGGATGAACTCATCCGGGTCTTGCCCTTTGGGCAGGGAGAGGATACGCAGCTCCGCTTGTAGTCGCCGCTCGTATCGTACCAGGCCGTCGGGCGATGGCACCGGGACGAGTTCGTGATCGAGCGCTTGACGTGCCTGCTCGAGCCCGCGCAGCGTTGCCTGCTGTCCGGCTAAGTCTGGATCCAAGGCTAATACGATGTTGTTCGTATACCGTTTGAGCTGACGAAGCTGATGCTCCGTTAGTGCCGTCCCCATAGAGGCTACGACATTCGCGTAACCGTACTGGTGAGCGGCCATCACGTCCATGTACCCCTCCACGATCACGACCTGATCGGCTGCCCGGATCGCCTGCTTCGCCCGATCCAGCCCGAAGAGCACCCGGCTCTTATCGAAGAGAGGGGTCTGGGGCGAGTTCAGGTACTTCGGCGGGCTGCCATCGAGAGAGCGTGCACCAAAGGCGATCACGCGGCCTTGAGAATCGCGGATGGGGATCATCACGCGGCCTCGGAACCTGTCGTAATAACCGGTTCCCTTTTGTCGTTCGGTAATCAGGCCGGCGGCTGCCAGCTCCTCTACCGAGTAACCTTGCTCTTGCAGGTAGCGAAGGCCAGCCTCCCACTCGTCTAACGCGTAGCCAAGCTGAAAAGCCTCGATCGTTTCCTCATTGATGCCCCGCCCAGCGAGGTAGGCCCGAGCGCGCTCCGCTTTGGGATGGTTGAGCAGCAGATGGTGGTAATACATCGCCGCTGCGGCACACGCCGAGCGCAGGCGTTCTCGTCGTTTCTCCTCCTCCGTGTCCTGCGGCCGGGCTGGCTCCAATTCGACCCCAGCCCGACGTGCCAGGAGCTCCAGCGCCTCTCGGAAGCTCAGGTTCTCATAGCGCATGATAAAGGTGAAGATATCTCCCCCGGTGCCGCACGCGCCGAAACAGTGCCAGGTGCCCGTCTCCGGAAATACGACGAAAGAGGGAGTTTTTTCGGTGTGAAATGGGCACAGGCCCTTATAACGGCGCCCGGCGCGCTTCAGGGGGACATAGGAGGAGATTACTTCGACGATATCGAGACGCTCTTTTATCTCGTCAACGGCGCTCATGGCCGACAGACGACTCCATAAAATAGTCCAAAATTGCTCCCGGGAGAGAAATTATACGCCTTCCGAGACAGGGTGTCAAAACGAGTGTACACATCAGACACGGATCACCTCCACCCCTCGCGATGCGGTTGCCAGAGTCAGCCTGGGTGACGTCCTGCTATCCTGTGCTTCAAATTCGAGAGTTCGTCAAGCGCCTTTCGCACCTGGGATGCTCGTTTCTCTCCGGCAGCCCGGGCATCTCGGGCCGCGAGCATGTGGGCAATGACTAAGATGAGGGTCACAGTGCAGGCGAGATGGGAAAGGTCGGCTGGTTCGGCCTGCGGACAGACGACGACGGTTTCGGCCGCGCGAGCTAAAGCGGTGCTGCCATCCCTGACAAGTGCCGCTGTGAACGCGCCGTGATCGCGGGCGAAACGAATACCTGTCGCCATTTCCGTGTACTCATCGTCGGCGAGCAATCCTATGACCATGTCTTCCCGCCCCACATCGTGCATGGCCTCGGCTATGGAGCGTGTATCGGGAGCGACGGCCTGGGCGGCTATGCCCTGCTGACGCAATAGAGCTGCAAACAGTTCCCCGATATACAGCCCCACCCCTTCGCTCAGCACGTAGACGCGCTTGGAGCGCGCTGTATGGCTAACGATATCTGAGATGCTCTTAGTAGCATCCAGCACGATTGCCTGCCCCAGGAGCTCCTGGTAGTTGTGAATGAGCTTGCGAAACAAGTCCCCCGCTGATCCTTCGACGGTAATTGGCTGATAGCGTGCCTGTATCTCCTTACGCACCCGGGCCTGCATCTCGCGGCGTAGCTCCGGGTAGCCGGAGTACCCCAGCCGTTGGGAGAACCGCACCACGGTCGCCGGGTCGACCTGGAGATGCTGGGCCAACTGTGAGCCCGACATGAAAGCCGCCTCCTGGTACGCGTTTAAGAGAAAATCGGCGATGACCCGATGGCTAGGCGGTAGGATGGCATAGATACGGCGGATACGTTCTTGAAACATAGGGCCCTCCTCCTGATGAAAGGCCTGCCCCCCTCACGTGCATGATGGGATCCGATCGCCCTGGACCTTGCCCTCAGGCTGGGAATCCCCCGGGGATGTGATCAAGCACCGTCCAGGTCACACAGACGAGGATGCCGAGAAAGTGCAAAGACGAAGAACTGTGATCGATAACGGATTGCAATAACTATTGTACCACGGAGATCACTTGAGGGAAAGCGGCCTGTTCCGTAAATAGAATGGATGAACGCTGATGACGCAGAAGAAGCCGATCTACGCAGATGAAAGGGCAAAATCGGGATGGTCCGTGAGGATCTGCGTGCATCAGCGTCATCTGCGTTCTTATGCTCATCGGCATCGACCATCCATTCTCATCGTTATGCGGTGTGCCACCGCTCATGGCGACTGTTCACTGTTCTCCTACTAGATCCCATTGGTATCCGGCGAGCGACGTGGATGAAGACACACTCAATACAGGCATCTAGCTCCAAGTGCTTCGGCCGCGGATGGCCCTCATCCCCAGACCCCCTTCTCCCACGCCTGGGAGAAGGGGGCTTGATTCGGCTTGTGTCCCCGGCCGGGTATGGTACAATGGCAGCATCATTTCACGGGTGAGGATCCATGTCTATCCGGCTCTTACCGCCAGAGATCGCCGGTAAAATCGCGGCGGGCGAGGTTGTCGAGCGCCCGGCCTCGGTTGTCAAGGAGCTGGTGGAGAACAGCATTGACGCCGAGGCCACGGAGATCCGGGTCGAGATTGCCGACGGGGGGCGTCGCCTGATCCGGGTTATTGACGACGGGGTAGGCATCCCGGCAGACGAGGTCGAACTGGCCTTTGCCCGCCATGCGACTAGCAAGCTGCGTACAGCCGATGATCTCCATCACATCCAGACGATGGGATTTCGGGGCGAAGCCCTGGCCTCCATCGCCGCGATAGCGCATGTGACCATGCTCACGCGGTATGTGGACGAGGCCATAGGTACCCAGTTGCGCCTAGTAGGTGGGGCCGTAGTCGCTCGCGAGCGTCGCGGCGCCCCGCCAGGCACCACCGTGACGGTCGAGCACCTGTTCTACAACACGCCCGCCCGCCTGAAATTCCTCCGCCAGCCGGCCACGGAGGCCGCTCACATTCAAAATGTCGTCACTCGCTACGCTCTGGCGTTTCCACAACGACGGTTTAGCCTGCTTAGCGACAATAAGCTGGTCTTCCAGACCACCGGCGCAGGCGATCGCTTGGAGGCCCTACTCAAACTGTATGGCCCAGATGTCGCCCGCGCTATGATCACTATGGAGCCGCAGGAATATCGCGGCGTGCGGGTGTATGGGTTCATCTCCCAGCCCGCCCTCAATCGGGCGAACCGATCCTACATGACGTTGTTCGTCAACAGCCGCTGGGTTCACGATAATACCCTCAACTATGCCGTCCTCCAGGCCTACCATACGCTCCTGCCCCAAAAGCGCTATCCGATCACTGTGGTTTTTCTGGAGATGGACCCAGAGCTGGTCGACGTTAACGTGCATCCGACGAAGGCCGAGGTACGGTTCCAGAATGCGCGCGACGTCTTTCGGGCGGTCGAGAGAGCCGTGCGTGGCGCGTTGGTCGCCCAGGCGGATGTCCCCACCATCGAGCATTTAGAAACGGGGGTCCCCGGCTGGGCACACCGTCGCCAGTCATTACTTGAAGCCGGCCGAGATGAACCCGGCTTCACTCAGGAGAGCATGAGGCTCCCGTTCCCCGCCGGAGATCGCCATCGCGACCTTCAGGTACCACCTCAGAGGTTGCCGTCTGGTCACCTGCCTGAAGCCGATGAGACATCCTTGCCCATGCTGCGCGTCGTCGGCCAGGTCAGCGCCAGCTACATCGTCGCCGAAGGGCCGGAGGGCATCTTCCTGATCGATCAGCACGCGGCTCATGAGCGCATCCTATACGAGCGGATGATGGCTCAGCGCGCAGGCGGCGAGGTGCCTCGTCAGAGCTTGCTGGAGCCTATCCCTGTGACTCTTTCCCCTGTGTTGGCAGCGCTTGCGGAGCGAGAACGGGATGCGCTTGCCCACTTCGGATTTGAGATCGAGCCTTTCGGCCCTGGCACGTTCCTCTTGCGTTCGGTACCCGCTATCCTCAGTCGCGGTGATCCTCGACAAACGTTTGAGGACCTGTTACAATCCTGGGAGGATGAGCGTAACCGGGTCGCCCAGGCAGAGGAAGAGGCTCTGGTACGATCGATTTGCAAGCGCGCCGCGGTCAAGGCTGGCCAGGTGCTTTCTACGGCGGAGATGGAAGAGATGATCCGTCAGTTGGAGGCATGTCGATCGCCGCGCACGTGTCCTCACGGCCGGCCGACTATGATCCATATCAGTGCCAGTCAGTTGGCCCGCGAGTTCGGCCGGCGGTAAGCTGTTCCAAATGAGCTGGGCGACAGGCGTTGCTGGAATGTAGGGACATTGCGATTGTTAGTTAGCCCTTTTAAATGAACTATGCTATAATCGCTACCACAAGTGCGATGGACTGTCCGAGCTTCGTGGGACGGCCATCGCTCATATATGTCTGAAAGGAGCGGGGAGCGTTACGTGAAGATTTCAACAGAGCAGCTTGATAATCGTCAGGTCGTTCTAACTATTGAGGTCGAACCTGAGCGTGTTGAGCGGTTCCTGCGTCAGGGGGCACGTCGGCTGGCTAACCGAATTCGCATCCCCGGCTTTCGCAAAGGCAAGGCTCCCTACCAGATCATCGTAAACATGGTCGGCAAGAACGCTATTTACCAGGAAGTCTTGGATGACTTGATCCAAGAGGCGTATCGGGAGGCCCTGTCGCAGACTCAGATCGAACCCATTGCCCAAGCGGAGCTGGATGATATCCAGATCGAGCCGCTGGTCATCCGGATGCGTGTACCTCTGGCCCCAGAGGTGAAGCCGGGAGATTACCGCTCGATTCGCGTGGAGCAAGAGGAGATCGAAGTCACCGATGAGGAAGTCGAGGAGGTCCTTAACGACCTGCGCGAGTCTCGGTCGCGATGGGTGGAGGTAGATCGTCCCGCCCAGTACGGCGATTTGCTCACGGTGGATATCAAGGGCACCGCGGACGAGGAGACGGTCATCGATCAGACGGACTGGGAGTTCGTGCCCGCGGAGGATGCCGAAGCTGAGATCGTCCCCGGGTTCGATGCAGCATTCATCGGCATGGAACCGGGGGAGACGCGGGAATTCACCCTTACCT
Organism: Anaerolineae bacterium; assembly: GCA_021159845.1. Lineage (GTDB taxonomy): Bacteria > Chloroflexota > Anaerolineae > DUEN01 > DUEN01 > JAGHDS01. The sequence continues at coordinate 950 of JAGHDS010000443.1, read as the reverse complement.
ATCCGGCCGACTCGAACTCCCGATGGGCGGGGAAGGACGTTCACTTTGTCGCCACGTTAAAGAAGATACAGGCGCGCGAGACGATCGAGCTTAACGATGAGTTCGCGGCCTCCATTGGCGATTTCCAGACCCTCGATGAGCTGAGGGAGAGCATACGTTCCGAGCTGCGCTCGGAGCGCGAGCGGGAAGCCCAGGCCAAACACGTGGAGCAGGTCCTGGACGCCCTGGTCGAGAACGCCGAGCTTGTCAAGTATCCGCCCATACTGTTGGAGCAGGAAATTGATCGCCTGATCCAGGATCAGGAAAGCCGACTCCAGGCCAGTGGCCTGAGCATGGACGAGTACCTCAAACTGACCCAAACAACCCCTGAGCAGTATCACGAATCCATCCGTCCCCAAGCGGAACAGCGGCTGGTTCGGAACCTCTTGCTGGATGCCGTGGCCGATGCGGAAGAGATAACCGTAACGCCGGAGGAGGTAGAGGCGGAAATCGTCCGAATGTTGCAATCGATGGCGGGGGATACCCGGGAACAAATGGGTGCCCTCCTCCGGACACCCGCTGGTAGACAGATCGTCGCCCAGGACCTACGCACGCAGAAGACGATCGAGCGCCTTCTGGCTATCGCTCGCGGTGAGGTAGAAGAGGCGACAAGTGAGGGTGAGGCTGTAGAGCCCGGTGAGACGGAAGAGGAAGCGGAGGCATCGGCAGAGGCCAGCGCCCCGTCCGAGGACGAGGAATCGGTCGAGGTAAAGGAGGCCGCGAGGTCCGAGGCAGAGGTTAAGGGGACCGCCGAGGCCGCCGGCTCCGAGGCGGAGGAAGAATCCCAGCAAGAATCGGAGCACCCACCAGAAGAGGCGCCCGAGGCCCAGGAGCCATCGGAAGCCGAGCAGGCTGAGGAATCGTGATGGGAAGTGACGGCACCCCGAGAAGCTCGGGGGTGAGCTTGAAGC
>JAGHDS010000055.1 GCA_021159845.1 Anaerolineae bacterium | reverse complement strand
TACGCGTCCGTGCGGTGCGCGATCTGCGGTGAGAATGTCATGGAGACCCGTGCCCGCCTCAAGGATGGACAGCCCGTGTGCCTGGACTGCATCGCTGCCGAGCACTATGCCCTGGATGGGAACGGCATCCATATCACCCGATCATAAGGGATAAAGAAAGGAGACTTGACTATGCGTAAAATCGTATGGATTGCCCTGCTGCTCGGGCTCGCCCTGAGCCTGATCACCGGCTGCGCGGGATATTCCACACCTGCCGCATCACCATCGGCACAACCGCCCGCCGCAAAAGCTTCATCGCAGCCCACCACGCTGACGCTCCCAGGCGACGACTGGGGATTCCCATCGCCCTTTGGGTTCTACCCGCGCGGGCCCGGATACCTTCGCATGTCCTTCCTGTTCGACACGCTCACCTGGAAGGACGCGAACAACGTAATCCCCTGGCTGGCCGATTCGTGGCAGGCCAGTGATGACGGGATGGAGTGGACATTCCGTTTGCACCCGGGGGTCACATGGCAGGACGGGAAGCCGCTTACCGCTGAAGATGTCCAGTTCACTTACGATTACCTCCAAACCCACGCGGCGGCCTTCAAGTGGTTCTCGGCCGTCAAGAAGGTGGACCACGTGGAGGTCAAGGATGAACGCACCGTCGTGATCTACCTGAAGGAGCCGATCGCCGGATTCCTCGTGGATATCGCGGGCTCCGTTCCCATCATCCCCAAACATATCTGGGAGAAGGTGGAAGAACCGGGCAAGTTTACCGGGGCAGATGCCGTCGTAGGCTCTGGCCCCTTCACGCTGGCGGAGTATAACAAAGCGGAAGGGCGGTACATATACGAGGCCAACGCGAATTATTTCAAAGGGAAACCCGTCATCGACCGCATCATCTTCATCAAGGTAAACGACAACGCGCTCGCCTTAAAATCCGGCACCATTGATGCCGCTTCCTTCTGGGGGAAAGAGGTCGACGCCGTGAAGGCTCTAGAGCAACAGGGGAATTTCCAAACGATCGAAGGTCCGAGCTACTGGGTCTTGCAGATCATCTTCAACGTGCAGAAGCCACCATTGGATCAAGTCACCGTTCGGCAAGCCATCGCTCATGCGATCCAACGGGAACAAATCGTCAAACAAGTCACCCACGGCGGCGCTATCGTTGCCAATTTGGGGATTCTCTCGCCCGCCACGGAGTGGTATAATCCTGACTTGCCCGACTACCGCTATGATCCTGAGACGGCCGGGAAGATGCTCGATCAGGCCGGGCTGCGGGATATCAACGGGGACGGGAAACGAGAGGAGCCAAACGGAGAGGCTCTCCGGTTCACCATCCTGACGACGCAGCAATTCGCCCGGGAAGCTGAGCTGGTCAAAGCCGATCTGACCAGGATCGGGCTCAACGTGGAAGTCAAAGCCACGGACCGCGGGACTGTCGACGGTCTCCTCCGGGAGGGCAAGTTCGACATGGCGATCAACGGACACGGTGGCATCGCCAACCCCAACATCCTACAGAATCCGGCATGGCCATCGAAGGTATATCAGAACACGGCGTACACTCAACTCTTCGACGAGCAGGCTCGCACGATGAACCCACAGCAGCGTCGGGAGAAGGTCTTCCAAATGGAGGAGATCATCGCCAACGAGTTACCTGTGTTGACACTGTATCATCCAAAGATATGGTGCGTGTACAACCCGGCAAAGCTGGACACCTGGTTCTTCACCAAAGGGGGCATCTCCATCGGCATCCCCCTCGAACAGAACAAGCTGGTTTTCCTGCCACAACAACAGCACTAATGACACGGGAACATACAATCGCTCGGTCGGAGGAATAGCGAAGGGGAGCCGGGTGTCATGCCTGGCCCCCCCGGATAATAGCCATGAAGATCATTGCATATCTGGCAACCTTATTCATCACGATCTCGCTGGTCTTCCTGCTGCCCCGGTTCATGCCCGGCGATCCGCTGGCAGCACTCACGGGCGAGCCTACGGCCGACGTGTCCGTGATCATGGACGAGGAAACACGGGACAAGCTCCTGGCTTACTACGACCTCGACCGGGGGCTGGGAGCTCAATACATAAGCTACCTAACTCACCTCGCCCAGGGCGATCTGGGATGGTCTATTTACTACAACGCGCCCGTTCTCTCCGTGCTGCTCGGACGGCTCAAGTGGACTCTGCTGCTCCTGGGCACGGCTATGGCTCTCTACGTTCCTCTGGGCATCGCCCTGGGCGCCTTGTCCGCCTGGTGGCATGGATCCCGACTGGATGTGGGGTTCCTGGCCGGGCTTTCTATCCTAGGCTCCATGCCCTCTTTCTTCCTGGCAATGATCCTGATCCTCTTCCTGGGAGTCCGGCTCAACCTGTTCCCCATTTGCGGAGCTCAGACGCCCGGAGATATGAGCACCGGAATTGCCCGTGTCCTCGATATCCTCCATCACATGGTCTTGCCGACGACAGCGCTCGTCCTCACTCACGTAGGCGGAGTCTATTACCTGATGCGCAACTCGATGATCTCCGTCCTGGGGGAGGACTATATCCTGGTCGCCCGGGCAAAGGGGCTCCCCGAACAAGCCATCTTGTACCGACATGCTCTGCGCAACGCCTTGTTGCCCGTCGTCACGCTGGTCGCCATGCGATTCGGGTTCCTCGTCATGGGGACGATCTTCGTGGAGGTCGTCTTCGCATACCCCGGCATGGGTACCCTGCTCTACCAGGCCAGCATGGTACGAGACTATCCCCTGTTACAAGGGGCGTTCCTGCTGCTGGTACTCCTGATTCTGACCTCCAACCTGAGCGCCGACCTGCTATACGCTCGTCTCGATCCCAGGGTGTCGCGGCCATGAGAGTATTATGGCAAGCACTGAAACATCAGCACGCCGCGCAGGTCGGACTGATCATCCTCTCCACACTCGTTCTGGCCGCCATCTTTGCCCCAATACTGGCGCCCTATGACCCTAGCTATATGTCAGAATCCCTGCTCCCTCCCTCACGCGCGCATCCCCTCGGCACCAACGACATCGGCCAGGACATCTTAAGCGAGGTGTTGTACGGCGCAAGGTACTCCCTCTTCCTGGGATTCGCGGCATCGGTTCTCTCCACGTTCCTGGGACTTGGGCTGGGACTCATCGCCGGATACTATGAGCGCGTGGGGTTTCTCCTACTACGCGTGGTGGACATCTTCCTGACCATTCCACGTTTTCCGTTGATCATCATCATGGCCGCGTTTCTGCGCCCCAGCCTGGGCACGCTGGTACTCTTCTTCGTCCTCTTCGGCTGGGCGCGCCCCACCCGGCTGGTACGCTCCCAGGTTCTCACCGAACGGGGAAGGGCTTACATCGAGGCTGCCCGCGTGATCGGGTGCACCGACAGGTGCATCCTCCTGCGCCACCTGATGCCCAGCACGCTCCCCATCAGCATCGTATACTTCGTTATGGAGTTCCAGCATGTCGTGCTAGCCGAGTCCGGCTTGAGCTTCCTGGGACTGGGAGATCCCACCGTGAAGAGCTGGGGAGCTATCCTGCACTACGCGTTCATGTCCCCCACGATCTTCATCTCAAACACGAGCCTGTGGTGGGTGCTGCCACCAGGGATCGGCATCACCCTCACCGTGCTCTCGCTAGCCCTCATCGGCTTAGCTTTGGAAGAATGGTCTAATCCCCGGCTCAACAACGCTGGTTGGACCGCATAGTTTGGTTGGTACCATTTGCCCCTTGGAACGGCTCCTCCCCGCCCTGTATATTGCAACTACGAAGGTATTATCCTAGCTTATTATTCCACCAAACTTGCACAGGGAGGGGTCTATGAGGGTGTTATGGCAGGAGAAAGGAGCAGGACTTTCGGAATATGCTCTCATTTTAGCTCTCATCGCGGCGCTGGCTGCCGCCAGCCTTTCCGTGCTAGGACAACGTGCCAGCACGGCTATCGGCTCGGCCTCCAACGCCGTCACAACGGCCGTGGCGGGAGAGGATGACACAAACGGCGAGGATGGGGGCCAGGCGACCCCCTCACCCGCGCCTACGGAAAAGCCAACCGCCACACCAGTTCCTACAAGGCGCCCGACTGCTACACCGGTTCCCACAAGGCGACCGACCGCCACACCAATTCCTACAAGGCGGCCGACACCGCGACCCACACTGCGTCGAACACCCAGGCCAGTTGGCACACCGATTCGGATCACACCTAAACCACCACACCACCGCCCAACGCCGACGCCACAGCCCAGGCCACATCCACGGCCGCGCCCGCCGTGGTGGTGGTTACTGCCCTGGCTGTGGTAACCTGGCGTCTAACCGAAAGGTGGGGTGTCAACGTCGCCCCCCCACCTTTCCGCGAGGCACACGGCTCATGGTTCGTTTAAATTTCGACAGGTTTTCGAAAAAGTGGTAAGCTCGCGGTGACCTCGGGGGGGCTGTTCCAGTTGGGGCACAGCAAGGACCAACGGCCTGATTTGCCTCAGGTGAAGGT
>JAGHDS010000135.1 GCA_021159845.1 Anaerolineae bacterium | reverse complement strand
TCCGCCACAAGTACGACGGCACAATCACCAACAATATCTGCTACCCCATGACCCGAATGCTATACGGCGTGGACGTGCGCCAACCAATCGGCGGGGATTTCGGCTTCTCTGGCAGGCTCCTGGACGTATACCTCAACCAGGACGTGTGGGAGACGGATGTAGCACGCTTCGGAATCGACATCTGGATGACCACAACGGCCATCAACCAAGGCGTGCCGATAGGCCAGGCTCACCTGGGGGCAAAAATTCATGACCCAAAGGACCCGGCCGCCGCGCTGGGCCCCATGTTTCGGCAAGTGGTTGGGACGCTGCTATCGCTCATGAGCACCTATGAACAGCGATGGCTCCGGGTCACAGAGGTACACTCCACCCCCATGTACGGCGAGCCGAAGGCGGTCGAACCGGAGCCGGTGTCCGTCTCGCTCCCGACGATGATCGCCAAGTTCCAGGCGGGTGTAAACGAACATGCCTCTACGCTGCAGCGCGCGCTATCACCCGATACCTGGCGGCGCGTCGAAGAGGCTGCCCATCGTCCGCAAGCATCCTACCGCTTCCCAGCCGACTTATGGGCCGCCGTGCTGTTCGACTGTGCCATAGCCTTTAACAGAGGGAGGATGGAACGCACAGACCTGCTGGACGCCATGACGCCACTCTATTACGGCAGGACGGCCAGCACTGTCCTCGAAGGGGCAGACATGGACACAGCCACTTTCGAACGGGAGATCGTCCAGCGACAGGCAGATCTGTTTCTGAAGCTCAAGCCGGAGCTGATCCGTCGCTGGCAGGCCGCCTGAGCTCCTGCGTCACCCGTCGGACGCGCGAAGGCCCGGGACAGTTCCGGGCCTTTTTCATCCCCACCAGCTCATAACTCAATGGGGCAAGAACCCCAACGGGTTCCGGTAAACGTTATGATACCGGATCTCAAAGTGCAAATGCGGGCCAGTAGCATGGCCTGTTGCCCCTACCGCTCCGATGCGCTGCCCCTGAGCGACCGAATCCCCGCGCCTGACGAAGATCTTGCTCAAATGAGCATAGTAAGTCACAAACCCGTTCCCGTGGTTAATGATCACCAGGTTCCCGTACCCCTGATTATTCCATCCAGCGTAGACGACATACCCTGAATCACTGGCCACAACAGGGGAGCCAGTCCACGCGCCGATGTCCAGGCCGTGATGGACCTTCCCCGATACCAACTGGCCGAACAACGCCGTGATATGCCCGGTAACCGGCCACACGAAATGCCCTGTCCCTCTCCGGGAGGCGGATGGAATCGGCCCGCTATAAGCGGATACATACGGTGGCACCCACGGCTTCGTCCCACCGGGGATGATCAAGATCTTATCCACCGGCAGTGGATCATCCAGGCTCTTCAAGCCATTCGGCTTATAGTCAACGATCACCTGCGGATCGACCTTATACCGCTTGGCGATCTTCCGCAGCGTATCCCCCTTCTCGACTACATGATAAACACCGGAGACAGGCAGGATGACCAGATCCTGCCCTACACGCAACATGTCGGGATTCAGCTCCAGATCGTTAGCCCACTTCACCGTATCTACGCTGATCCCGAACTTCTTTGCGATGCCATACAGCGTATCGCCAGGGACGACAGTGTAGTGAACAATCCCCTCGCGCCGCTGGCCTGGCTCCTTCGTGATCGGGACGGCAGCACGCATCAGGCTACCACCGACATCACACCGCGGCCCCCCTAACGCCATAGGAAAGGAGAACTCCGCAGTGGGTGTCGGAGATGGCGCCAACGAGGGTAATCGAGCAGGAGCCTGCAAATCCGGCCATCGAACCTGGGTCAGCGCTAACACCAAGATTGCCACCAACCACAGCGCCAAATGCGAGGCCAGCCGGACAGACGAAGGGACTTCCTGGGCCATGTCCCGATGCCCGAAATGCCAGTGCCCCTTCACCCTACGGCTCAGGTCTAAACGCGCGATCCGCTGTAATCGCCGCGCGTTGGAGACATTACTCGAGGGTTCTTTGTCCATATACCTTCCAAGCCACGAGGCTTCATGAGGTACATTCTTCATGTGATAGCCAGGCACGCGCGATTATAGCACGGAAGTGATCATTTGGGAAGGGTGTGGGCTGACAAAAACATCAACGTACAATCCTTTTCACAACACAACCTCATCCCCCATCCAACATGCGACACAGGATCTCACGTGCCACCCGGGCAGCACGAGCGCGATGGCTGATTTTGTTCTTCTCCTCAGGCAGAAGTTCAGCCATCGTTCGACCATACTCCGGCACGTAAAAGACAGGATCGTACCCAAACCCATACTCCCCCCGCGGGGACAAAGTGATCTTCCCCTCACAACTCCCCTCGGCGACTTCCACGCGGCCATCCGGCGTGGCGATCGCGATCGCACACCGAAACCGGGCCGACCGCTGCCCACGGGGGACGTCCCTCATGCGTTGCAACAACAAGCGATACCGGTCTTCATCATTAGCATTCGGGCCAGCATAGCGCGCGGAACGCACTCCTGGCTCCCCTCCCAGTGCGTCGACCTCGAGACCAGAGTCATCCGCCCAGGTCCAAAGTCCACTCAGCCTGGCATATTCCACAGCCTTCTGCACCGCGTTCTCCACAAAGGACTGTCCACTCTCCTCCACCTGCTCCGTAATCCCCTCCTCCTCCAGGCTAGTAACCTCTACCGGCAGATCAGCCAACAATTGACAATACTCATGGAGCTTGCCAGCATTGCGCGTGGCGATCAGCAACTTACGACGAACCGTCATGAAATAACCTCGCACTATCAGATTTTCTCCCGCTACAAGCATGGGATATACCACCCGGTGCCAGGGACCTCCAAGCTCCCTGGCATCCCCGGATTCCCACTCCCGCCGCCACCATTTTTCATCCCCAGAATTGACCGTGCCTCTATCCTAGCATATAATCGCGAGCGCGACAATGAGGTTATCATCCGGCACATCCCGAAAGAGCTGGAAATGACCCTTCCACCGGCAATGGGATTCTCCATCCCTCTGCTTCTCCATCACTTTACTTCTGAGCAACCCTGTCGGCGGACAACGCCAGCATCCTCAGGACAAGGGAAAGGCCTATGAGTGAACATCCACTGCATCTCTTCTCGGGCACAGCGAACCGACCATTGGCAGAGAAGATCGCTGAATGCCTGGGCGTGAGCCTAGGAAAATGTACCACCACCCGATTGCCCGACACGGAGATTCACGTTCAGATCGATCAGGTTGTGCGTGGAGAGGATGTCTTCCTCATTCAACCGTGTTCAGCTCCCGTAAATGAGCATCTGATGGAACTCCTCCTTTACGTGGATGCCTTTCGCCGAGCTTCTGTGCACAGCATCACAGCCGTCATCCCCTATTTCCCATACGCCCGACAGGAGCGCATGACGCACGGCCGCGAGGCGATCAGCGCCAAAGTCGTCGCCACCATGCTGGAGACATTGGGAGTGAACCGCGTGCTCTTTGTCGACGTGCACGCGCCGGCCATCCAGGGGTTCTTCAACATCCCTGTAGATCCTCTATCGGCCATACCCACCTTAGCCGAGCGGTTCAGCGGCGAGGAATTCCGCAACGCAGCCATCGTGTCACCCGATGTCGGGCGAGCCAAACTGGCGGGCAGATACGCCGAGATATTGGGTTTACCGCTGGTCGTCATGCATAAGCGACGCGACAGTTTTGAATCGGCCAAGACCACACACATCGTCGGCGACATCAAGGGCAAGATCCCCATCGTCATTGACGACGTGATCGCCAGCGGCAGCGTGCTCACCCAACTGCCTGCCCTGGTGGAAGCAGGAGCAGAACCCCGGATTTATCTGGCAATCACTCATCCTGTGTTGCTAACCAAAGCGATCGAGCGGCTAGACGACCCCTTGATCGAGAAGTTGGTCGTCACCGATACGATTTACGTGCCCCCGGAGAAGCAACACCCGAAGCTGGAAATCGTCTCGATCGCCCCCCTGCTAGCCGACGTCATCGAGCGCATCCACTACAACCGCTCGATCAGCTCGTTACTCCGCCTGACGTGAGAGATATGACGACATTCTGGCGCTGGCTTTCCCCATACATCATTCCTCTAGAACTGCTCACGCTCTTGCTGACGATCGCTCTGGCCGTCCTGGTCCACCGCCTATGGCGCCAGCTTAACGTGGTCGATGAGCGATATCGAGCGCTGGTCGCTGGCACCCAAGGGGACTCTCTGGAAGAAGTCCTATTCCAACACCTGGAGAACGTCCGTCAGGCCGTAACGTCAGCTGCTGAGGCTGAGGCGATTGCCCGAGAGGTCGCGGCAGCCAGCCAATGGCATCTACAACACTGCGGTATTGTACGGTTCAACCCGTTTGCCAACACGGGTGGGGATCAAAGCTTTTGCATAGCCCTGGCAGATGCTACAGGACGAGGTGTGATCATCACGAGCCTACACGCGCGCGAGGGCACACGCGTATATGCAAAGCCGCTGATCAACTGGGAATCCCCCTACCCACTCACCGACGAGGAGAAAGCAGCTATCCAGCAAGCCACTCGCCGATAACGACCATCATTTTAGCGTCGCCTAAGTTGACAGAACGCAGCCGGGTGGCTATAGTAACCCAAAAAGCCCCCGCCAAACCGAGAGGTCCAGGCACGTTCAAGAGGGTGTTTCCATGTTCAATACGAAAGCGCGCAAGCCACAGCCGGATGAGATCGAAGTTGTCATAGGCCCGCGAGCCAGCTTTAACGGCCATTTACGATGTGAGGGCAGCGTCCGCATCGACGGCGTCGTGGAAGGTGGCACAATCGAGACCCCCGCCAATGTGCTCATCAGCGCCAGCGGCAGAGTTATGGCTGACATTTACGCCCGGACTGTATCCGTCGCTGGAGCATTCAAAGGGATGATCACGGCAGATCGGGTAGAGCTGCTTGACGGGGGACGAATTTGGGGGACAGTACGAGTGGTGTCGTTCTTGTTGGACGATGGCGGTTTTCTCAGCGGTGAGCTGATCATGCAGGGAGAAGTACCGGAAGGGCCGCTTGTCATCCCACAGCCCCAGGGGGCGTCGATTCCCGTTCTCGAGGGAGAAGAGCAGCGCGCTGATTAGTCCATCACGGCAAGGCACAAAGAAGTGCCAGACTCGCCAACGAAGAGAGGCTCACCCGGCCGGGTGAGCCTCTTCGCGTGAGCTGATCAGTGCGACGAGGAGGTCTTGGGAGCGGGCACCCACGCTGGTAAGCGCTTGCGCCCCCCCTGGCGGCGAAGCCGATCCTGCCACAGGCCAATCGCCGCCGTCAGCACAAACCCACCAGCATACAACATCAGGAAAGGAAGAGCCCAGACCAATCCTCGTTCCCAGGCCACCCACATGGTTGCCAAAGCGTAGCCCCCCAATAGCAGCTCCGCCACCACGCTTGAAGACGCTGTCAGCGCATAGCGCTTGTCAGCCCAACGATCCCGTCGTCGCTCCACGCGGAATTTAGGCGTGCGCCGGAACTCACTCGGGCGTCCGAGCAGCCCTTCAACGACAGCGCGGGCGTTATTCAGGGCAATGCCCGTGCCCAGTAACAAGACCAATGGGACATAAATCACGCGATGCCACCATGCCATCCCCTGTGGGTCACGCCGATACAAGACGAACTGAGAAGCGGCAAAAACCAACGGCGGACCCAGGCCGGCGAAGCCCAGATAGGCCATGGGGAGCCCCGGTGTCTGCTTCCACCAAAGCAGCAGAGGGCTCAACAACAGAATGACCAACATCAGCAAATGCGATAAATAACCACTCAAATGAATCAACCCCTGAAGCCGCACGCTCAGAGGATAGTGACTACGCCAGATAGCCACCGCCAGCCGACGCAAACACTGGGCCGAGCCTTTAGCCCACCGGAACTGTTGCCGCTTGAAAGCAGCGATCTGAGGAGGGATCTCAGCAGGCGTCACGACGTCCAGCAAGTAGATCGAACGCCAACCAGCCAGTTGAGCACGATAGCTCAAGTCCAGATCCTCGGTCAGCGTGTCCCCCAGCCAACCACCCACGTCCTCGATACACGCCCGTCGCCATAACCCCGCCGTCCCATTGAAATTGATCAGGTAACCAGAGCGATAGCGCGCCGTGTGCTCGATGGCGAAATGCCCATCCAAGATAATAGCCTGCGCCATAGTCAATGGCGAATAAGTCGCATTAATGTGTCCCCATCTCGTCTGGAGGAAGCCCGCGCTCGGGTGAGCGACCAGGTAAGGCACAGTACGTCGGAGCCAATCACGTGGGGGCAGGAAATCGGCATCAAATACCGCGATGAATTCCCCTTTGGCCGTTTCAAGCCCGCGAGTTAGCGCTCCGGCCTTATACCCCTCCCGTCGGCTACGATGGATAAGCTCGATATCCAAGCCACGCTGCCGATACCGAGCGACAAGCACCTT
>JAGHDS010000467.1 GCA_021159845.1 Anaerolineae bacterium | reverse complement strand
GTACGGCCTTGAAAGCCGTCGGGTCACCCAGCACCCGGCCGAAGACGTTGACCGGGCTGGCCGGGCGAATCTCATCCCCAACACTGGCGGGTGTACGGCCAAAAAAGATGCAAAACGCGTGCCCTGGCGGCCAGTAGCCCAAGTCCCCCTTCTGGACGACCTCTTGAGCGTCATCCTCCTCCAGGTACACGGGGATGCCGAAGTATATCTCGTCCCCCCACGTGTTCACCTGGGCCTGGATCGGCAACGCTGCCCAGATGGCATCGGCCGTCGCGGAATCATTCAACTCCGCCTCGGCTGAGATGTCTCCCACCGTGATCCGAATACGCCGCACGGGTCACACTCCTACTTACGCTCGTACACTTCCGGGTTGACACAGTTAGGCAGTCGTTCGCCGCGCAGCCCCGCCAGCAGGTTCTCCGCGGCCATGCGCGCCATCAGCCCACGCGTGGCCACGCTGGCCGACGCGATATGCGGCGTGATGACACAGTTCGGTAATTTTAGCAGCGGGTTGTCCCGATTGATCGGCTCCGGATCGGTGACATCCAGCCCGGCCGCCCTGATCTTCCCCTGCTCCAATGCCTCCGCCAGCGCCTCCGTATCCACAATAGGACCGCGGGCCGTATTGATCAGGATGGCTGTCGGCTTCATCTTCGCGAGCGCTTCCTGGTCAATGAGATGATACGTGCTTTCGTTTAAGTTCGTGTGGATGGTGACGAAGTCGGACTCCCGGAGAAGGGTGTCCATATCCGTATACTGCACGCCCATACTCTGCTCCAGATCCTCCCGGCGATGAATGTCGTAGTAGAGGACCTTCATATTGAACCCTTTGGCGCGGCGGGCCATTGCCTGGCCAATACGCCCGAAGCCGACGATCCCTAACGTAGCGCCATGTACGTCCTGCCCCAGCAACAACCGCGGGCCCCACGTTTTCCATTTGCCGGCCCGTACGTAATCGGAGCCTTCCACGACGCGACGAGCGACCGCCATAAGCAAAGCGAAAGCGAAGTCGGCCGTGGTGTCCGTCAATACCCCCGGCGTGTTACCCACCGGGATTCCGCGCTCCGTAGCTGCTTTTACGTCGATGTTGTCATACCCCACGGCGTAATTGCTGATGACCTTCAACGCACCAGCCGTGTCCATCAACTCCACGTCCACCCTGTCGGTCAGCAGGCACAGAAGCCCATCCTTACCCTTCACCTTCTCCAGAAGCACCTCTCGAGGTGGGGGAAGCTCTCCCTCCCAGACTTCCGCTTCGCAGGCCTCCAGGATCATATTCAAGCCCTCTTCAGGGATCAATCGCGTCACATAAACCTTCGGTTTTGCCATGTTGATCCTCCTACCCCATGACTATCTCGCGGCCTCGCGCTCCATGCCCCTGACCTCGCGTATGCGTTCTCGTAATTGAGCGATCTCCTCGCTCAGGCCGGGTTCATCCCCTGCGCGTGCCAACCGATGCTTACGGAAGGCCAGGTTAGCCAACAATTGATAGTATCCTTGATCGGACACCGCGTGCTTCATACCAGCGCCGCGCGCCAATAGAGATATTCGGCTCCTACGCCAGAAGGAGATGGCGGCCCTCCGGTCCTCCTCCGGGATCCCCTCATCCGCCAGATACTCCCATATCCACCGTCTCTCTTGCCGCCAGGAGAGAGCGATCACGGCCAGGATGACCCAGAGCCCGCCCCAGTCGGCGAGCAAACTGATCCCCAGCGTGATGTAGTGGACGCCTGCCAGCGACGTGCCCAGATTGTGAATGGCGTGGAAGGTGATCGCCGCGGCCAGGGCCAGCAGCGGGGCTCCCCATTGCACCCATCGCGAGCGCGCCATGCGAGCGATTCCCAACCCAATGCCTACCAGGCTTGTGAAGAACGCATGATTGAATCCGAAGATGACCGATCGCAGCAAAACTACTGACGTCCAGGCTGCCCAACCTCGCTCCAGGAAGACGGAGACGAAATAGAGAAAATTCTCCGTCATGGCGAAGCCGAATCCCACCAAGGCGCCGTAGACGATGCCATCCAGGACGTCGTCGAACTCCTGGTGGGCGAACCAGAACACCCCAAGCAGCGCGATCGCCTTAACGGGCTCTTCCACCAGGGGGGCGATGCCGCCGGCCGCGATGAGATCCCGAGCAGCATCCGAGCGCAACACACCCAGCGGCACGTGCAGGACCAGTTCGGCCACTAAGGAGAGCACGATCGCGGGGATGGCGCCCCACAGGAAAGCTGCTATTAGCAACAGCCACGGCTCACGCTCGTACCGATCGCACAACCATACCAGCCAGGTGTATAGCAGCGTTGGGATTGCTGCCGCGGCGATGGATAAGCCGATTCCTATCGGGATCATGGCAGGGCCAGGCGAGCGCGCAGCTCATTGCGCCAACGTGCATACATGCTGTACGCGTGCACGCCCGGGCTGCTCAGCCGGCCGAAGACCCGGGCGTCCGACAAAGCCAGGCGAAAGCTCTCCGCGTCGGAGAAGGGGGGAAGCTCCAGGCCAGCCCGGCCAACCTCCACCGCGGCGTGTGCATCACTCCCGGCCGTGCCAGGCAACCCAAACCGCCGGGCCAGCTCGGCGGCCAGCCTGTTATCGGCGGGCAGCAGGCAGCGGCTGTTGAACACCTCAATCGCGTCTACCCGGTGGATGATCTCCAGCAACGTCTCCCGGCCGACGGCGGAGCCGCGGCGGTAACGATCCAGCGGATGAGAGACGCTGATCACGGCGCCCTGATCGCGCAGCCAACGCAGCGCCTCGTCCATCGGGGTGCCACGCGGCACCTCCTCACGTACGAAGAACGCCAGGAGTTCCCCTCGATCCGTCTTGATCTCCTCACCCACGATAATGAGATCAGGGGCGATCCTCTTCGCCTCCAGTGCTCCGGCGATCGTGTTATGGTCTGTGATCGCCAGCCGGTCCAGCCCACGCCGACGCGCCATAGCGATCATCCGCTCTGGTGAGGATATGGCATCTTTGGAGTGCCACGTATGGCAATGGAGATCAACCTTCCAACGGCGCGTCATGGGCGTCCACTCCCTTATTTATTCCTGCTCCTCATCGCTTTCCCGTCGTCGGCCGTGCAGGAGCGCACTCCCCAGGGCGAGCAGGCCGGCCATCCCGGCCACGGCGATGAGCGTCGTCCGGGGCTCCACCCCCGGCATCACTACGTTGCCGTCGCCGTAATCCTTGAAGAGCTGTCCCCACTTCGTGTTCAGCGCGGCCCGGACCCGCTTCCGTCCCACGAAGGGGTACCAGTACACGTTGTGATAAAAATTGGAAGCGAAGTAGCTCCAGGGGACCAGAGGGCTGCGCAGTAGCAGACCCTCAAAGGGCTTGAGCGGGCC
>JAGHDS010000400.1 GCA_021159845.1 Anaerolineae bacterium | reverse complement strand
GGGGTAAGGAATGCACTGATTTGTACACCCTGGTTCGCTGAGCCGGTTGTGTGCATGGATAGGGCCTTTGCAATGTCGAGGTATCCATGACCGCCCCGTGCATTGTCCATCCCAGGCCATTTGCGTGCGGACTTCCACAGCCGGTACTTGACCTGGTCTGGTGTCAGGTTGGGCTCTTTCTGCAGCAATAGTGCTGTGGCACCGGAGACGACGGCGGCGGAGGCGGAAGTGCCGGAGAAGCGGAAGTACCAACGATCCACGACGCGATCGGCGTGCTCTTCTTTAAATACGGAACGTGGCGCCAGCGTAGTCACTAGCCCCACGCCAGGGGCAACTACGTCCGGCTTCACGCGCCCGGCCTCGTCCGTGCCGAAGGCTGACCACGCCGGGATCGTATCGTCTCCGATATCGGGCGTACCTTGTTCGCTCGCAGCGCCAACCGTGATCACGAACGGATCGTTCGCCGGTGGATATAGGGTGGTGTCACCGTTGTTACCGGCGGCTACCACCACGACGAAGCCGTTAAACCACATCACCTCCACGGCTGCATCCAGTGGGCTGGTGTGATAAGACTGAGGTGTAGCAGCCGTTACCGATAGGTTGATCACTCGTACCCCAAGCCGGTCGCGGTGATCGTATAGCCATTGCAAGCCAGCGATTAGATCGGACTCATAGCCAGTGCCGTCGTCACCACCGACTTTCACATTGATCAGGTTAACGCGCGGCGCGATGCCGACATACTTTCCATTGGAGATCGCGCCATCTCCCCCGATGATTCCGGCCACTGCTGTGCCGTGGCCAAAGCGATCGAGCGTGTTATGACTGATCGATGACGTACTCACGCTCACGCGCACGCGCCTACCTCGTCGGCCACCGAAATCGCTGGTTACCCGTCCCTTAGCCGTGAGCGGCGTGATGCCACTATCCACGACAGCTACTGTCACCCCTTGGCCGAGGATACCTTGTTGCCACGCGGGTAGAACATTCACGGAGAGGTTGTAGGTGTTCGCCAGGGCCTGCGCGATGTCGGCGTTGTCATGCCGCCCATGTCGCGCTAACGGGCCATCGCGGGAGACCCACCGCACGCCAGGGGCTGCGGCAAGACGGCTTATCGCCGAGCGGGGTACCAAGGCCACGAAGGAGTTAATCAGGTGTAGGTCAGTCAGCACCTGGCCACCCAATGACTGGGTCAGTTCCTCTGCTGTTTGGCTGGTATCAGCCCTCTGTACGATCACACGGACCAGGTCATCGGATGTGGCTGGTGTTGCGCTTGCGGCCGCGGGCAGTAACAATGCCAAAATCAGAACCGCTCGGAATAGCCACTGCCATAGAGCCTTTCGCCGCTGCCAGTCTGCCCTGAGGGTAGCCATAGCCATTTGCCTCCTTCACCACCTTAGCCGGGTTTCGACCGAAAGAGAGCGCTTCCCTTCCTGTCATCACATCTTAACAGCGTAAGCTGGAAGCCGTCTATAGCCTTCCAGGGGCAGATGACCGAGGCGGGGAGTAGTACCTTTCTCTCACTTGACAGCCTAAGGGACCACACCGCTTCGGTAACATTTTAGATGAGTGAACGCGAGGCTGTGATTACCCACATCTCACCGCGGAGTCGCGGAGAGCACTGAGGAGGAAGGAAAATAAAGAGAATTCCTCTGCGTCCTCGGCGTCTCTGCGGTGGAGAAAGGCATGTTAAGCATACATATCGCACTTATGGGTAATCACCGCAACGCGAGTTCTTGTGGAAGCGCTTTGCACATGCTATACTTTTTCACACAGGGGTCGAGCCGGATGACCTGTCCGGCCAGCCCGCACAACCGACCGCCATAGTTGTCCCTGAGGGTGTGCTCGAGGATCGGTCCGAATGTCTGGCAGGCTCATCGCACCGAAGATCGCTTCGGAAGCAGGGCAAGGATCACCCAGAGTATCTTCTGTCCAATGAGTGGTGCGAACGCTCGCTCGGCATTCCGAGCGAGGAGGACTCCTCAGACGCCCTAAGGAAACACTATGGCCCTACACTTTTCGTGTGGAGTGGAGAAAGTGGCTGATATAAAGTTCGCATTCATCGGCGGCGGTAGCTTGCAATGGGCACCCAAGTTGCTCACCGATATCGCACTTACTCCCGGATTAGAGGGGAGTCAAGTCATCCTGTACGACATCAATCATGACCTTATGGCCATGATGGAACAGTTGGGCCAACGCATCGCGCAACAGACCGGCACAGGGATGGAGGTCACGGCCGTATCCGAACGCAAAGCCGCCCTCGATGGAGCAGATTTTGTAATCTTCTGCATCGCTCAGGGCGGACTGGAGGCCATGCGGCACGATTTGGAGATACCCTGGCGCTACGGCATCGCCCAGTCAGTGGGCGACACAGTAGGCCCGGGCGGGATATCCCGCGCCTTACGGCACATCCCCGTTGTCATCAACGTAGCTCGCGAGATGGAGGAAGTCTGCCCGGATGCGTGGATGCTCAACCTAACAAACCCAATGACGACCATCTGTCGAGCAGTCACCAAAGAGACCTCTATCCGGACGATCGGGCTCTGCCACGAGATGCACGGCGTCAAGCACCACTTGAGCAGGCTCTTCGGCGTGCCCGACGAGGCGATCAAGGTACGCGCGGGCGGTGTGAACCACCTGGCGTGGATACTCCAGATGACCATCGACGGCCGCGATGGTTTCGAGATGCTCCGTGAGTGGATCGCGGAGAACGGGATATTCCGATTCGCGAACGAGGGACTGGAGAATAGCGCATTATCGGTCTTCCGAGACCGACTCGCCGTCAAATTCTCGCTCTTCCAGACGTATGGGGCGCTAGCCGCGGCCGGGGATCGCCATCTCGCGGAATTCTTCCCTCACTTCCTCACGGAGGCCAACGATTGGGGACGTCGCTTCGGCGTGGAGCTGACCAAGATCGAGCACCGGGAACAGAGACGCCAGTGGGCATACCAGCGCGTCAAGGAGATACTCTCGTCTGGGGAACTCCCGCCATTGGAGCGATCGTCAGAGCAGCTAGCCCCACTCGCCGCTGCCCTGAAGGGAGGACCCGAGGGACGATTTATCATCAACGTTCCCAATGAGGGGCAGATTCCGGAGCTTCCGCTGGATGTGACGGTAGAGACATACGCGTGGGCCAGCCAGAGGGGCGTCGAGCCGCTCACAGCCGGGCCTATTCCCCCCGCTGTCGCTCAGATCCTGCGCAGGATCAGCGGTGAGCAAGAGATCATCGTGGAGGCAGCACTGCGGGGAGACAAGCAGCTCGCGCTCCAGGCCATGCTGGCCGACGCGCTGGTCAAGGAGTGGACGATCGCGGAGCCGATGCTCGATGACTTGCTGGCAGCGAATGCGGCCTACCTGCCCCAATTCCGCCACTAACTCGAGTGAACGAGCTGGATCGCCTTCCCCTGGCCCGGGGAGAGCTCTCGCCCGGGCCAGGGGGGAGAAAAGGTTGTGTATCCGAGTATCAGGTGCGAGTTGAAGCAAGTAAAGGAGGGATAGGAGACAACGGCATGGGGACGAATGGATCGGGCTTGAAGCGGATCGCTTTCATCGGTAATTACCTGCCGCGTCAATGCGGGATCGCCACGTTCACCACGGACTTGTGCGAGTCCATGGCCCAGCAGTATCCAGAGGTAAACTGCTTCGCGATCCCTGTGAACGACACGGAGGAGGGATACGATTATCCACCGCGCGTTCGATTTGAACTTCAGGAGAACGACATCACGTCCTACCGACGCGCGGCCGACTTCCTGAACATTAACAACGTCGACCTGGTGTGTTTACAGCATGAGTACGGCATCTTCGGAGGCCCAGCCGGCAGCCATATCCTAGCACTCCTACGCGAGTTGCGGATGCCCATCGTAACCACGCTGCATACCATCCTTCGGGATCCCACGCCCAATCAGCGCAAGGTGCTGGAGGAAATCGCCCGGCTCTCCGATCGGCTGGTTGTCATGAGCCAACGCAGCGTGGAGTTCCTACAAGATATCTACCACATCCCGCGCGAGAAGATTGATCTGATCCCTCACGGCATTCCCGATGTACCCTTCGTCGATCCCAACTTCTACAAAGATCAGTTCGGGGTGGAGG
This sequence comes from Anaerolineae bacterium, assembly GCA_021159845.1. Taxonomy (GTDB): domain Bacteria; phylum Chloroflexota; class Anaerolineae; order DUEN01; family DUEN01; genus JAGHDS01. The sequence goes on along the minus strand of JAGHDS010000400.1, from coordinate 12,669 downwards.
GGAAGACAGTCCTATTGACTTTCGGCCTGCTATCGCCGAACAAAGGAATCGAAAACGTCATCAAAGCGTTACCAGCCGTGCTGATGAAATACCCTGACGTCGTCTACATCGTGCTGGGAGCAACTCACCCCCATGTCAAGCGCCATGAAGGGGAGACGTACCGCCTCTCCCTGCACCGACTGGCGCGCGCATTGGGAGTGGAGAAGAACGTCATTTTCCACAACCGCTTCGTGAGTTTAGAAGAGCTGATCGAGTTCATCGGGGCGACCGATATCTACATCACGCCTTATCTCAGCCGTGAGCAGATCGTCTCGGGCACGCTAGCCTATACCGTTGGGGCTGGCAAGGCCGTCATCTCAACCCCTTACTGGTATGCCGAGGAGCTGTTGGCCGACGGCCGCGGTTTACTCGTCCCCTTCCAGGACCCTGAGGCGATCACGGAGCAAATCCTCTACCTCCTGGACAACGAGGCCGAGCGCCACGCCATGCGCAAGCGCGCCTATCTCTTCGGCCGTGAGATGATTTGGCCCACCGTAGCCCAGCGGTACATGGCCAGCTTCGAACGGGCGCGCGAGGAACGAACCCGATCTCCCCGCCCCGCCTTCGTGGCGCGAACCCTGGACAAACAACCGGGCGAATTGCCTTTGCTCAAGCTGGACCATCTGCGCCGCCTGACCGACGATACCGGGATCCTTCAACATGCGATCTTCACCGTACCCAATTACACCGAGGGATACACCACCGACGACAACGCCCGCGCACTGGTGGTCGCGACGTTGCTGGAGGAGATCGGGGAGACGATACCTAAGGATGTGGAGAACCTGGTACCTCGCTATCTGGCATTTCTATGGTACGCGTTCAATCCAGAAGTTGGCCGGTTCCGCAACTTCATGAGCTACGACCGGCGATGGCTGGAAGAGATCGGATCGGAGGATAGCCACGGGCGTGCTCTGTGGGGCCTTGGGACAGCACTACGGCGCTCACGCCAGGAAGGGCTAAAAAGCCTGACCGGTCGGCTGTTCAACCTCGCCCTATCCGCGGCAAACTCGTTCACCAGCCCACGGGCATGGGCCTTTACGCTCATCGGCATCCACGAGTATCTCAAGCAGTTCAGCGGCGACCGGGCAGCTCTCAGCATCCGAGAGACACTGGCGGAACGACTGATGGAGCTGTACCGGACACACAACGCGCCGGGCTGGCGCTGGTTCGAAGACAAGCTGACGTACTGTAACGCCAAGCTACCACATGCACTGTTGCTGTGTGGCCACGAAATGGGCAGAGACGACATGGTCTCGGCCGGCCTCGAGGCGCTCCAGTGGCTCGCGACCATTCAGAAATCGGAGAAGGGATATTTCGTTCCCATCGGCAACGACGGGTTCTATCCTCGCGATGGCGAGCGAGCCAGGTTCGACCAACAACCGGTTGAGGCATACGCGATGGTCTCAGCATGTCTGGCCGCATATCACGTCACAGGCGATGAAATGTGGTATCAGGAAGCACAACGCGCCTTCGAGTGGTTCCTGGGCCGCAACGACCTGGGACTACCCATCTATGATCCAGTCACCGGCGGGTGCAGGGACGGGTTGCACCCTGATCGAGTGAACCAAAATGAGGGAGCGGAGTCCACACTGGCCTTCCTGTTATCGCTGCTGGAGATGCGCAGGGCCGAGCATGTCATCCGCGACACCTCATAAGCCCACAAACCGAAGTATCTACGGACCCGATCAGTACACTAGACCGAACGGAGAAAGAGGGGCACGATGGGCAGGAATCAGCTTTATGAGACGCTCTTTCACCGACATCCTCGTAATCCTATCTTGACAGCAGCGGACTGGCCCTATCCAGTCAACAGCGTCTTTAACCCGGGTGTCACGCTGCTGCCGGACGGCAGTACACTCCTGCTGTGTCGCGTGGAGGACCGGCGCGGGCACTCACATCTCTCTGTCGCCCGCTCCCCGAACGGCGTAGACGGATGGCAAATCGATCCCCAGCCGACGTTGATGCCTGACCCGGAGAACTATCCAGAGGAGCTGTGGGGGATCGAGGACCCGCGGATCACGTACATTCCCGAGCTGGACCAATATGCCATCGCCTACACCGCTTATTCACGTGGCGGCCCCGGAGTGGCCCTGGCGTTGACCAGCGACTTCAAGAATTTCCAGCGGCTCGGGATGGTCATGCCGCCAGAGGACAAGGACTCTGCCTTGCTACCCAAGCGTATCGGCGGCCATTGGGCACTTATCCACAGGCCATCCAGCTCTCTTGGCGCCCACATGTGGATATCCTACTCGCCCGACCTGCGCCACTGGGGCAGCCATAAGCTTATGCTGAGAGCTCGTCGTGGCGGCTGGTGGGACGCCAACAAGATCGGCCTGGGTCCCCCGCCCATCGAGACCGAAAGGGGCTGGCTGGTCATCTACCACGGCGTGAGGCAGACAGCGTCGGGGAGCATCTACCGGCTGGGGCTGGCGCTCTTCGACATCGAGACGCCAGAGCAGTGCCTTCTGCGCGGTGATACATGGATCTTTGGTCCCGAGGAGACATACGAGCGGTTCGGCGATGTGAACAACGTTGTCTTCCCGTGCGGGTACACCATCGGCCCCGACGGGGACACCATCAACCTGTACTACGGAGCCGCGGACACATGCATCGCCCTGGCAACGGGGAGTATCCAACGGCTCCTCAACTGGCTGGACAAGCACGGTCACCCCGAGCCCGAAAACTGGTAGGCCCAAGGAAAGAGAGGGTGGTATAATGAGAAACCCCCATCTGGGACGGCCGCTGGTGTTCGCCCACAGGGGAGCGAAGGCCCTTGCGCCGGAAAATACGATCCCCGCCTTCCTCAAAGCCGCCGAATTAGGCGCAGATGGCGTGGAACTCGACATACAGTTCTCCGCCGATGGCGCGTTGGTGGTAATCCACAACCTCGTACTGGACGAGACGACGGATGGCCACGGCCGTGTGATCTCCCACACATTAGAGGAGCTCAAGGAGCTGGACGCGGGGAGCTGGTTCAGCCCAGAGTTCGCGGGGACCCGCCTCTCCACGTTGGAAGAGGTACTGGATGCCATCGGCGACCGCCTGCTGATCAATATCGAGATGAAGTCCTTCTCGCTGACGGATGACGGGATGGCCGGCCAGGTGGCCGAGATCATTCAACGCCGCAACCTGTACGACCAGGTGATCGTCTCATCCTTCAATCCATTCACCCTGCGGCGATTGAAGAAGGCCGACTCACGGATCGAGACGGGATTGCTATACGCGCCCGGGACGCCGATCTATCTCAGCCGGGCCTGGCTTCGGCCCTGGGCCAAGCCGGACGCGCTTCACCCCGAATATGTGATGGTGGATGAGGCGTATATGCGCTGGGCTCACCAGAAGGGCTATGCCGTGAACGTTTGGACGGTGAACGAGCCGGACGACATGCGGCGCATGATCGACCTGGGCGTGAACATCATCATCACCGACTATCCTGATCGCCTACTGGCCCTGCTGACGTAGCCAAAGCTTTGATCCCTCCCTGGCACAAAAGCTCGGGCTCCCGGGTCCTCGAAGGATCCGGGAGTCTGATTTCTGGTCGGCCCTGTCTAAACTCTGTACGTCAGCACGAAGTCCAGGAGGTCGTCCAGAGGGACAGTGGCCAGGCAGCATACCTTGTCCGCCGCGCCGTAGTAGACATACAACGTCCCATCCTTCACCACAGCGCCCTGCGGAAAGACCACGTTATCGACGTCGCCCACCCGCTCAAACTCGGCCTCAGGCTCCAGGATGGGGTAGGGTGAGCGAGCGATAACACGGGTGGGGTCGTCCAAATCCAGCAGGGCCACCCCCGCGCGGTAGACTGCCTGATCATCTTTGGCGTGATAGATCACCAGCCATCCCTCATCCGTCTTCAATGGTGGGCAACCACCACCGATCTTGTCTGCCTCCCAGGGAAACTCCGGCCGCATGATTGTGAAGCTGTCCAGACGAGCTCGGTAGTCCGCCCAAAACGTCTCATCTGGGTGAAGGAGTTGGCCCAGATCCTCAAAATACACGATCTGGATATTCGGCGGCACGCGGTGCAGCATGGTGACCTTATCGCCAACAGGCTCAGGGAAGATCACAGCGTCCTTGTCGTTGAGATCGGGGATTGCGATCCCGTGCTTGGTGAATGTGCGGAAGTCCTCCGTGGAGGCGATAGCCACCCGATCACCCCGGCCCGAGAAGGCCGGAGCTGACATAGCGGTGTATGTGATCAGATATAACCGATTGCCATCGATATCCAGCGGGTTTACTCGTGGATCCTCACACCCCCATATCTCCCACTGCTCCGTCGGCGCGATAATGGGCTCGGCCAGCCGGTCAAACTGCATCCCATCCTCACTTACGGCCATGCCAATGTAGGAGATATAGTTGTCGTACCCATGCCGATCGGGGAACGGCGTGTAACCCGCCGGAATCGCCCGATACAACAGATAGAAGCGATCGTCGGGACCTAACGCGGCGCCACAATTGAAGACGGCTCCGGATTCCCAGGTGTGTTCGGGATTGGCAGTCAGAATCGGATTATGCTCATAGCGACATAGTTTCATGACGCTAGACATCGGTTTGCGCCTCCCGTCGTTGTGCGTCCACAACGGCCATCGCCGCGACGCGCACGATGTCCTTCACCTCATCGCCGGTCTGCAGCACATGAACAGGCCTGCCCGTGCCCATCAGGATAGGACCGATAGCCTCGGCACCACCCAATCGCTGTAGCAACTTATAGGCCACGTTGGCCGCCTCCAGGTCCGGAAAGACCAAGACATTGGCATCACGTACCCGACTAAAGGGGTAGCGCTCGTCAATGATCTCCGGCACGACGGCCGTGTCCGCCTGCATCTCCCCATCCACACGGAGGTCAGGCCGGCGCTCTCGCACGATCTTCACCGCCTCCTTGACTTTCTGAGCGAAGGGGTGAGGTGTGGAGCCGAAGTTGGAGAAGGAGAGCATGGCGATACGCGGCTCGATATCGAACTGCCGCGCCAGATCCGCTGCCAGGATGGCGATCTCTGCTAGCTCCTCAGCGCTGGGATCTATATTGACTGTGGCATCCGTGAAGAAGTACACCCGATCTCGCACGACCATGATGTATAGGCCGGCCACCCGGCGCACGCCATCTTGGGTGTGCACAACTTGCAAGGCTGGCCTCAGAACCTCCGGATAGCTATAAGTCAGCCCGGAGACGAACGCATCGGCATCCCCCAACTCCACCATCAAAGCCCCAAAGTAGTTAGGCTGGCGGATGAGCTGGGCAGCAAGCTGCCGGGTAACACCCCGCCGCTGTCGCATGGTGTACAGCGCCTCCGCGTAGCGCTCATCATACTCGCTGGCCCCGGGCGTGATCACGCGCGGAGAATAGTCCAACTCCAGCTCAGCCAGACGAGCCTGGATCACCTCCGGACGCCCTAACAAGGTCACCCGGCCAATCCCCTCCTCCTCAATTTGAGCCGCAGCGCGCAGGATTTTATCCTCCTCGCCCTCGGCGAAGACGATACGCTTGGGATTGCCCTTAGCCTTGTTGATGATGCGGCGCATCAGTTCCCAACCCTTGCCCAGCCTGGCTTCCAACTCCTCCCGGTACCGATCGAGGTCGATCTGAATGCGGGAGACGCCCGTCTTCATCGCCGCCTCGGCCACGGCCGGTGCCACCCACAACAACGTGCGAGGATCCAAAGGCTTGGGGATGATGTACTCACGTCCGAAGCGTAGAGCGGATAGCCCATATGCATCCAACACGGAATCGGGCACGTCCTCCCGTGCCAGGGCGGCCAGCGCCTTCGCCGCTGCCACCTTCATCTCGTCGTTGATGGCTCGGGCGCGCACGTCCAAGGCCCCGCGGAAAATGAATGGGAACCCAAGAACGTTGTTCACCTGATTAGGATAATCGCTGCGTCCTGTGGCGACGATCGCATCTGGCCGGGCTTGAACGGCCTCCTCATATGGGATCTCCGGGTCCGGGTTGGCCAGGGCGAAGATGATGGGATCCGGATTCATGGCCTGAATCATCTCACCGGTGAGGATTCCCCCCACGGAGAGGCCCAGGAACATATCTGCTCCCACCAGCGCATCGGCCAGGGTGCGCGCATCGGTCTCCACGGCAAAGCGAGCTTTGTATTTGTTCATGCGCTCCTGGCGGCCAGCATAGATGACGCCAGCGGAGTCCACCATCGTGATATGCTCTCGCCTCACTCCCAGATGGACATAAAACTCCGCACAAGCGATTGCCGCCGCGCCCGCGCCGCTGATCACGAGCTTCAAGTCCTCCAACTTGCGGTTGGTCAGCTCACAGGCGTTGAGCAGAGCTGCCCCGGAGATGATCGCCGTTCCATGCTGGTCATCGTGGAACACCGGGATATCCAGGCGCTGTCTGAGCGTCTCCTCAATGTAAAAGCACTCAGGCGCCTTAATATCCTCCAGATTGATGCCCCCGAACGTGGGCGCCAGAGCTTCCACTACCCGAATCAATACATCTGGGTCCTGCGTGTCCAGCTCGATATCGAACACATCGATATCAGCGAAGCGCTTGAACAGCAACCCCTTACCTTCCATCACGGGCTTGGCCGCCAGGGGACCACGGTTACCCAGTCCCAAGATCGCCGTGCCGTTGGAGATCACGCCAACGAGATTCCCCTTGGTTGTGTACTCATAAGCAAGATCGGGATCCTCCGCAATCTTCAAAACCGGTACCGCCACGCCTGGTGTGTAAGCCAATGAGAGATCACGCTGAGTCAAAGTCGATTTGCTCGGGATGACCTCGATCTTGCCTTTCCGCCCTTCACGATGATAGGCCAGGGCCTCTTCCTCTGAGATATGCATCCTAAAAACCCCCTTTTCCTGTAAGCCAAGTACGAGCCTGTACTCTCTAGGCACTGGCGGTGGCCATCCGGCGCTGACGCGGCTCTTCCAACCATCTGGATACGATCAGCCCCGCGAGGCAGACCATCGCCGTCACTGTCAACAACACTCCATACGAGAAAGCCTCCAGAACCCACCCGCCCAAGAAGGGGGCCAGCAAGATCAGGCTTCCCAACGTGTTCGCCAGCCCGACATAAGCAGGACGTTCCGTCTCTGGGGCGATCTCCAAAATGTAGTTCATAAACCCGGCCATGTTGGCGTTCATCAGCGCTCCCATAGCAGCGAAGACCAGGGCGTATAGGTAGGGCAGTAGCCCGGCCGGTGATAGTGGGCGTAACATGGGGATACCCAGCGCCAATAGAGGTGTTCCCACCGCCAGCCAACCCGAGATACGAATGATCTTTCGCGTCCCCTCGTGTTCAGCCACATATCCCATCACCAGGCCAGAGATGATTCCGCCGATCACCTGGGCCGAGATGAACAGCCCAACAGCCCCCTGATCAAAGTGGAGCACGTCCAAGGCGTATACAACGTAGAATGGAGCCGCCATGTCCCCCCATCGGATGAGCAGCCGCGTGATAATGACTAACCGAAATGCTTTGTGTTCCCGGACTACCTGAACAAGCCTGGCCATAAAAGCCCGCCAGGACGGGCGTTCCTGGCTCACTTTCCCCGGATGTTCTCGTAGTGATGATATGGATAGAAGGGAGAGGAAAAAGGAACCGCTGGCAATGGCGAAGAGCAATGCATAGTTATCCGGGAAAGGAGGCCCTTCCGGCCCCAAAATGCGGTGTACCACCACACCGACCAATACACTCGCTATCCCCGTGGACATCTGAGCGATTCCCACCAGCCGGCCGCGCAGCTCCGGCGAAAGGCTCTTGCTCAATACGTCAAACCACGGAACGCTAGCCAACCCATCAGACACGGCGAAAAACGTGATCACGAGGAAGAAGACAGCCAGTGCGACGTCTGGGTGGGGAATGGCCAGTTGCCAGATCACCAATGCCAGCAATGGGTAGGATAGACGGCCGATCGCAGCAGGGATGAGAATGTACCGCTTCTTTAACGGCTTGCTCGCCACGTAGTTGGCGACAATGAGCTGCGGCAAAAGCCACCCGCCGTTCTGAAGCGTCGCCACTAACCCGACGAGGGGAGCTGAGGAGGTAAGCTGTCGGACCAGCGATGGTAGCACCGTCGTCTGGTTGAGGAAGCTGGATGCTACTCCAAAGAAGAAAAAATCGCCTAGCAGCGCGGCGAAATTGCGCCGGTAGTCTGGAGGAAGCTGAGATCTAGCAGACATGTAAGCTCTCTTGGCAGGGCATATTCCCAGCTAAGGACCAGCGTCCTTCTAGATGCACCTTGAGAGATCATGGACGGCCACGCGCGGGAAGAGGTTATCGCCTCTATCCCTTGAGCCCCCCGGCTGGTACCCATGAGCTGGCTCGCAGCGCGGGTGTGCTGCCTATCGAACCAATAGCATCAACGCCCGCCGAGGCGATGCCCTCCATATGGACACGCTATCTCCCCTATCGCCGCCTCGCTGTGCGGGCGCGCCGCCCAGGAACAGGAAACGCCTGCCCGCCTCTTTGTCCAGAGTCCAGCCGCTGGCGGAAGGCATCCTCCTCCCGCTGGCGTGCCCGCACGCATTGTTGGCAGTGTCCTCCCATCGAGCGGCGGATATGCTATGGGCGCACGGTGATTGTCATCTGCCCATCCTCAATCCTGATGTCCTCGACGTACCAGCCAGCCGTGTACTGCTCCAGCGCCTGCGCGGCTGCGCCGGGCAATAAACGAGTCATCAAATTGGACGGCTGCAGCTGCTCGACCGCCATCTGAACCTGACCATTCTCTGCCCACAGGTTGATCGTCGCCTGCAAGTTGCGAATCGTGAAGAAGCTGTACTTCAGCAATCCCGCCGAGACATGGATCCGCCCATCGGCGAACTTCACGGCCAGATCCTGCACCTGGAGCTGATCCCCCATCGTCTTCTCGATCTCGCCGCTCTGAACCGCCTCGTTGATCATGTCCTCCGTTACGATCCAAACGATCTGACTCGGCGTGGCCGTCGGGGCAGGAGCTGGCGTAGCCGTTGGCTTCTGCACAACAGGCACTGGCGTCGGTGTCGATGTCGGCGTAGGTGTGAGGGTGGCCGTCGGTGTCGGCGTGAAAGTCGGCGTCGGGACAGCCGCTGCCGTCTCCGGTGTAGCCGTGGCGAACAACGTCCACGGCCACTCTGTCGGCGCGCAGGCTGTGACGAGCAACGCCACAACCACCAACCATCCCCACCGTAGAAGTACGCTTCCAATCCCGTGTGTCAATCCGCTCTTGTTCATCGTTTCGCCCCTCACTTTGGCATAGGTATCTCGGACGTCATCGGACGCCCTCACGATTGATTAAGGACCGCTCACTTAACGGGTCACGACGATAGCCCGATGTCACGCTAGGCCCCGCCACGTTCCAGCGCCAACAGACGACGTTTCATATCCAAGTTGCCGCCAAAGCCGCCAAGCCCGCCATCGGCGGCAATCACACGATGGCATGGCACGATAATCGGCGTCGGATTCGCCCCCAACGCCTGCCCAACCGCACGTGCAGCGCGCGGCCGGCCGATCTGTTGGGCAACCCACCCGTAGGAACGCGTCTCCCCATAGGGGATATCCTGCGTTGCCCGCCAGACTGCTTGCTGAAACGGCGTGCGCCCCGACCAATCCAGAGCCGCACGGAATATCACCCGCTCTCCTGCTGCATACCGCCGCAGCTGATCCACAATTCCATCGGGGGCGCTGGACTCCAAGGCAGGGAAGGCTGTAGGATATCGAGCCCATACAGTCCGATATGCGGACTCCTCATCAGGAACAGGTAGCGTGACCGCCAAGACACCAGCGGAGGCGTATATGACGCTCATCCACCCCAGATCGGTATCGAACACGATGCATTCAAACGATCGTTCTTCGCCCACTATCCTCAACCTTCAGACAGCGAGGTGTGTCCTCGCGCATCAATTCCGATACCGCGCTGCGATTACTCGCCTCATGCGCCACACCCGCCACACGGTACGCAGGAAGTCCACGGAATCACACACGGGATGAAAGTGGCTCTGCTCGCCAGCGTAAATTGTGCGGATAGGCACCCAGCCGATCGTGCAACCGGCCCCAATCGCCCGCGCGATCACCTCGACCTCGTAACTGAAGCGTGTCGGGGCCGATGACTTCCCGGCCTCATCCAACACGGCGAGCACCCGCCGACTATAGAGCCGATAGCCGCTCTGATTGTCCGGGACATCTTGTCCTAACGCCAATGCGAGAAGCCGCCGCCCCGTGCGATTCGCCCACCGACGCACGCGAGGCATGTCTGCATAGGTACGCTGCCCAATGATCAGATCAGCACGCGTCCGCTCATATGCATCCAGGAAGAGGGGTATCTCTTCTGGATCATGCTGACCGTCCGCGTCCAGCGTGATAACCACGTCTGCTCCATGCCGAACCGCCCAGGCGAAGCCGCTGCGCAATGCAGCTCCCTTACCGCGGTTGGCGGGATGTGCAACGACGGTAGCTCCAGCCAGCGCCGCGGCAGCCGCTGTTCCATCCGTGGAACCATCATCGACGACGACGACGGCATCAGCGTATTTTGAGGCGCCGCGTACCACATCGCCAATCCGTTCCACCTCATTATACGCCGGAATCAGAGCAACTACCGCGAGACCAGGCTGATCAGCTGCAACATTCATCATTCCCCCGCAGAGGCATCGGATAGCAGATCGATTAGATTCTAACATGAGGGTACCAAGCGAGCAAACCGTTCACCGGCTGGTGGCCCCCAATACAAAGTAGCGGTATCCTCAATCCTCCGACCCCGTGTCCGGGGACGAGTAGGATCTTCGCTCTATAAAGCCAATCGCAACAAAAAACGGGAGACCGTGCCGATCTCCCGCTGTCATTCCCATCCTGAGTGTCCCAAACGAAGGGACACAGTCACCAGGCTAACCTGAGAACACCTGCCCCGTCCGGCCGCCGTGGCGGCTGCGCAGCCGATAGGCCACAACGCCCAACACGGACACCGCAGAGCCGACCGCTGCGGCACCCAACATCCATTGCCACCGCGGCACCCGTCCCCGCTGCGGCGCCATCGCCCGCCTCGCCTGCTTTCGCTGTGCCGCCTGAACCAACCCCTCACGCAAATGTGCGCGATAAGCCTCGTTCGGGCGCACGGGCTGAATCGCACCCGCCAGCCTGGCTGCCAAAGCCATTAGAGACTCTGCCTCACCAGCGAGTTCCGGGCACGAGGCCAACATGTCCGCCACATCCGACCGACCTTGAATGAGATTGTCAGCCTGTGCGGCTAAGAGCTCAATCAACTTCTGGTCACTTCGCCTACGCATATTCCTCTCCTGCAGCCATTCCTGCCTCGCCGCCCGGCTCCAGACTGTGCCGATGACTGCGCTCATCGGTGATATCATTCAAACCCACGTGTTCGCAGATCCTCACGCAGCGCGATTAATGTACGGTGATACAAGGATTTAATAGCTCCCTCGGTCCTTCCCATGATCTGCCCGATCTCGTAATTCGACAAGTGCTCCCCGAACTTCAGGATCAAGAGCTGCTGCCGGTCGGGTGGCAAACGCCGGATGGCTGCCAACAGAGCGTCCCGCTCCTCATTTCGTTCTGCCTCGCGCTCGGGGCTATCCCCTGGAGCCGACAGCCGGAGCAATCCCTCTAGCGAGACCATCTTATGTCGGCTACGATCCCGATGCCAGTTCGCCACCAGGTTATGAGCGATGCGGTATAGCCATGCAGAAAAAGGTATCCCGCGATCCACGTAGCGGTCGATATGATCCAGAGCCCGGAAGAACGTCCGGGCGGTCAGATCCTCCGCGTCGGAAGGATCACCGACGCGATAATAAATATAATTGTAGATGCGATTGACATACCGCTCGTAGAGTTCGCCAAAAGCCTTAGGATCCGTCTTGGCACGTTCCACCAACATGGACTCCTCATCGCGAGACGTGGCAAGACTCTGATCCTGGCGCTCTCGACGCGTCTTACTATTACGCATCGTACAACACCGGGGGTCTCGGAAGGTTGCGTTGGACGTCTACATAATAAGAATCCTGATTCATCACGGGCAGAGTATAACGCAGGAGAGAGGCGCGGTCAATCACAGGCCATCCAGCCCCCGGAGAGACGAAAGGGGAAAACAAGGGGAGTTTCCACTTCCCCTCAGGCAAAAGGTGAGGAACACTCAAGCGCGGCCGAGAGGCCTAAGATTCCGGCAGCACAGGCATCAGCACCACGCCGACAAGCCCTGGGCCCACGTGCGTGCCCAGCACTGGCCCGATCAAGCCCTTCCGCAAGCCCACACAGTCGATCTGTTCACACACACGCTGAGCCACGGCGTCCGCCTCACTCTCCGACCGACTATGGAGAACCCCCACGCGATAAGCGCATTCCATCTTCCCGGCATACTGTACAGCGACCGCGACCATGCGGTCCAGGGCCTTGCGACGAGTGCGGACGCGCTCCAGCGCTTCCACACGCCCGTTCTGCACTGCCAGCAAAGGCTTGATATTTAACAGCGTACCCACCAGCGCTTGGGCTCCACCAATGCGCCCTCCCCTTTGCAAGTACTCCAGTGTGTCCACGACGAAGAAGATGTGAGTCAGAGGAAATAACTTCTCCACATAAGAGACAATGCGCTCACGTGAGGCGCCAGTCAGAGCCATCCGCGCGGCCGCTTCCGCCACCATGCCCAACGCCAAGGATGTCGTACGCGAATCAATCACTGTGATGG
>JAGHDS010000073.1 GCA_021159845.1 Anaerolineae bacterium | reverse complement strand
GGGATCAAGCCCACGTCCGACCTCGATCTGGCACTGGTCGTCTCGGAGGCACCCTGTACGGCCGCCGCGGTATTCACTCAGAACCGCTTCGCGGCCGCGCCCGTGCTCTACGACCGAACGGTCATCGGCTTTAACCCCACCGGCATCCAGGCCGTCGTCGTGAACAGCGGCTGTGCGAATGCTTGTACTGGAACGCGCGGGATGGCGGATGCACGCCGTATGGCGGAGATCACAGAGCGCGCGTTGGGGTTGGAGGCGCATAGCTGTCTGGTCATGTCCACTGGGGTGATTGGCACTTATCTGCCGATGGACAAACTCCAACGAGGGGTGCAGGAAGCCATCCCCATCCTACGCCCTTCCGGAGGTGTAGACGCGGCTCGTGCTATCATGACCACGGATACGCGTCCGAAGACCGCCGGTGTCACCATAGACATCGGCGGGACCCAAGTGACCATTGCGGGAATGTGCAAGGGGGCGGGCATGATCCATCCCCACATGGCCACGATGTTGGCGCTGGTATGCACCGACGCGGTGATTACACCCCAGGCTCTGGACGCCGCGCTGCGTTATGCCGTGGAGCAGAGCTTCAACGCGGTCACAGTGGACGGCGATACCAGCACGAACGACACCCTGGCCGTTCTCGCAAATGGCCTGGCGGGCAACGACGAGATCGAGGACACGGGAACAGCCGCATTCGCGGCTTTCCGAGATGGGCTAACGGCTGTCTGTGTCGACCTGGCCCAACAGATAGCACGCGACGGCGAGGGAGCGACGAAGTTTATCACCATCACAGTTGAGGGGGCTGCTGATGACGCGGATGCGCACAGAGCTGCCAAGGCCATCGCGAACTCACCATTGGTCAAGACGGCGATCTATGGGGGTGACCCCAACTGGGGTCGCATTCTATGCGCCGTTGGCTACTCCGGTGCTGAGGTGATCCCCGAAAGGACGGGCCTGTTCTTCGCCTCGCGAAAGGGCGGCCTGGACTGGTTGCAGGTGGTCGAACGGGGGCAGCCCACCGGCTACGTCGAGAGGGATGCAGCCGCCCGCTTCGCCCAGGCAGAGATCGAGATACGCGTGGATTTAGGGCTGGGCGACGGCCAGGCCACCGTGTGGACTTGCGACCTCAGCCACGAGTATGTGAACATCAACGCTCATTACCGAACATAAATCCTACATCCCGCTTTATATCCTTGCATCTCATCCGGAGGAATGCCATGTCTATCAGCTTTGGGACCCTTGCCTGCCCCGACTGGACCATCCAGGAGGTGATTCGAGCAGCGTTAGAATATGGCTATGACGGGATCGAGCTGCGCGGCGCCGACCGCCAGCATATCTCACCAGAGTTCACCCCAGTTGAGCGACGGGATGTGCGCCAGCGGTTCGAGGACGCCGGCCTGCAAATCGTCGCTCTCACGGCCTACACCCGATTCGCTCAGGTGGACCCGACCGCGTTGCAGGAACAAGTGGATACCATGAAACGCTATGTAGACCTGGCCGTTGACATCGGCGCGCCGGTTGTCCGCACCTTTGGCGGCCAGTATCCAGGAGATGTGGACCGAGAGGCCCTCTTCAACGCGATGGCAGATGCATTGCGGCAGGCCGGTGAGTACGCCGCCCAAGCGGGCGTCAAGATCGTCCTGGAGACGCATGATGCCTTCGCGTTAGGGGCTACCACGGCCGACATTCTCGACCGCGTGAACCATCCGGCGGTGGGGGCGCTCTGGGACATCATGCATCCTTTCCGCTTCGGCGAGTCACCTGAGGAGACCTGTCGTCACCTGAGCGGTCGGGTATACCATACGCATATCAAGGACGGTCGCCTGCGCCCGGAACGTGGCTCGGGTGGACACGAACTGTGCTTACCGGGCGACGGCGATGTGCCCATCAAGGAGATCATGAGCCTGCTTCTTGCAGAGGGGTATCAGGGAAGCTGGTGCCTGGAATACGAGAAGACCTGGCATCCCGAGCTCCCGGATACGGAGGTCGCGCTACAGCGTTTTGCGACGCTCATACGGGGCTATCTGGAAGAACTGGGTGCCTAAGAGGAGTTCATCATGAGTGAGACATCGCGCTTGGCACCACGACGTGGCCTGTACTTCGAGGAGTTCCAGGTAGGTGACGAGATCGAGAGCGTCGGACGCACGATCACGGAAGCCGATATCGTAGCCTTCGCTGCTCTCAGTGGCGATTGGACCCAGATTCACACCGACGCGGAGTACGCGCGGCAGACGCCATTCGGCGAGCGTATCGCCCACGGCCTGCTGGGACTGGCGGTCGCGTCCGGGCTAGCCGTGCGTCTGGGGTTCATAGAGGATACGGTGATCGCCTTCATGAAGATCAGCGATTGGCAATTCCGAGCGCCCATCCGCATCGGGGACACCATCCGCGTCCGGGCAACTGTGCAGGAGACCAAACCCATGCGTCGGCTGGGAGGGGGATACGTCACCTTCAAGGTAGCGATTCTCAACCAGCGTGATGAGACGGTACAACGCGGCACCTGGACGATGTTGGTCAAGTTCCGACCAGACGAAAGCTAACGCACAACAAGGCCCTCACCTCCCACCTTCCTCGGCCTACACAAAAGGGGAGAGGTGGGGGCCACGAGCCTGCATCGGTAGGGGACGCGGGACCGAGCCGCCCTCTTCAATTAAAGTCCTCTCAGGTAACGGTCCATAGCCGCCGCCGCCTTACGGCTGGCAGCCATCGCGGTCACCACCAGGTTGGGACCCGTAACGGCATCCCCACCAGCATAGACACCGGGGACGGATGTAGCGCCCGTCTCGGGGTCAGCGTGTAGAAGCCCCCAGGTGTGGGTTCTCAGCCCCATCTCCCGTCCTGCTTTCCCCCACTCCGGGTCAGGCCAGTATCCCAACGCCAGTACAACGGTGTCGACGGGTTCGATGAACTCGGAGCCCTCGATGGGGATAGGCCGAGGACGGCCGGATTCGTCCGCCTCGCCCAGTCGCGTTCGGATCAGCTCCACCGCCCTGACGTGGCCCGCATCGTCTCCAATGAAACGGACCGGGGTCACCAGATACCTGATCTTGACCCCCTCCTCCACCGCCAGGGCTCGATCCCTGCCATTGCCCGGCATCTCCGATTCCGTACGGCGGTAGTAGATCGTGGTACGCCCACTTTCCAAACGTATCGCAGTGCGAGCACAGTCGATCGCCGTATCGCCACCGCCGATGATGGCAACACGCTTGCCGGTCTGAGGCGGCAACGGCGCACGCATGTCCTCGGGCAACAGCTCCGGTGGCCCGTGCACACGCACGAGCCAATCATTAGCTGTATAGATGCCCTCTAGATCCACTCCAGGAACTTTCAGCGGGACCGGCTCATTGGCACCTATCCCAATGAAGACAGCGTCGAAATCGGCCTTGATCTCCGCTAACGATATATCCTTGCCCACCTGCGTATTGCAGCGGAACTTGACCCCTTTCTGTTCCAACTCCCTAACTTTCGTCCGCACCACCTCGAGCGGGAGCTTGAAGCGAGGGATGCCGTAGATCAGAAGTCCTCCTGGGTACGGCCATTTCTCGAACACGGTCACGGCGTGTCCTCGCTTGGCCAGCTCGTCCGCGACGGTAAGGCCAGCCGGCCCTGCCCCGACGACGGCCGCTCTCTTGCCTGTGGGAGTGGGGAGGGTGAAAACGGATGTGCCATGTTCCCGCTTATAATCCGCGACGAACATCTCCAACTTGCCCAAGGCGATGGTCTCATTACGCTTGCCGATCACACATGCTTCCTCACACAGCCGCTCCTGGGGACATACACGGCTGCAAATCTGTGATAAATTGCTCGTCTTCTCGTAAACGGCGGCGGCTCCCAAGAAATTACCCTCAGCGATCAAGCGAAGGGCGCGCGGGATATCATTATGGGCGGGACAGGCTTGCACACAACTGGGATTAGGACAATCGATACATCGAGTGGCTTCGATCATGGCCGCCTCAGCGCTATAGCCCAGATAGATCTCATCAAAGTTATGAATACGTGTCTCAGGTGGCTGTGTGGGCATAGGCTGATGCGGTATCTTCAGGCGCTCCTTGCGGCTCAACAACTTTTGGGATTTCTCCTTTGCCATGACCATCTTGCAGCCTCTTTCCTCAGGCGATTGTAAGACGTTCGTCTTCCTGATCGTCCTTTATTGGTGGGGGAATCAATGGACGTCATATACCCCATACGGAGTACACCGCATTCAGAAGCTGGATGGAGGGGTACCGAGCCTGTCCCGCCGCGCCGATGTCAGCCAGGAGGTTTTCGAAGGACAAAGAGATAACCAAGGGCTGGGCTCCCCGGCCACAGAGCTCCCAGGCACCCTTCAGGGCGGATCGACACCGGCCCACCCGACAATCATGTACGCTTTTGTTGGATCTCGCGCTATGGGGGAATGTTAGCGCAAGGTAGGTAATCAGCGATGAGAATAAAGCATCGGTCTGATCAGCCTTATCTTACTGGGGGATTAAGGATCCTCGCCGTGGGCGAGAGGTCTTCACTGAACGGCCAGCTCTGTCAAAAAGCGCCGCACACAAGATCTCACGTTTATCACGACATACAGGCGCACTCCCGCCTGGCAAAGGTCAGCAGATGCCTTATGGCATCTCGGTCAATTGTACCTGAACCTGCAATTTTCGCGTTCCCCGCATCGCCTCCAGTGTGACAGTCTGTCCCACCCGAGTGTGTTCTTCCAGATAATCGTCCAGGTCATCCATGCCACGAATCGGATGCCCGTTGATGGCCGTGATGATGTCACCGCCCGCCAGGATCACGTGGTTCCCTAGGATAACCTCTCGTTGAGCAGCGCGCAAGCCAGCGCGTGCCGCAGGGCTCCCCTGATACATACGTGCGACCAACAACCCGCGCTGTACAGGCAAGTTGAGCGCCTGGGCCAGTGCGGGGGTGATGCTATATCCTAAGACGCCCAGCCAAGGATGTCGATAACGCCCGTGGGCGATGAGCTCAGGGATAACACGCTTCACCGTATTCACCGAGATGGCCAACCCCACCCCGGCCGACGTGCCCGTGGGGGAATAGATAGCGCTATTGACCCCGATGAGCCTGCCGAAGGAGTCCAACAACGGTCCACCGGAGTTTCCACGATTAATAGCCGCATCCGTTTGAATCACGTGGCGCAGGACCGTGTTCTCATCTACGGTGATCGTGCGGTTAAGGGCGCTGATGACGCCCGTGGTGAGCGTGCGCTCGAACTGCCCAAAGGGATTGCCGATCGCAATGGCCCGCTGTCCTACGCGGAGCTTGCTTGCGTCGCCCAACTCCACAGGGTGCACATCAGCAGGCAGATCATCTACCTTCAAAACGGCCAGGTCATTAGGCGGATCCACGCCCACAACGGTGGCCGCGCGGGTGACATCATCGCCGAAGCCCACCTCAATGGACTGGGCATCTTTAATGACATGGTAGTTGGTAACGATATGCCCATCTCTATCC
>JAGHDS010000290.1 GCA_021159845.1 Anaerolineae bacterium | reverse complement strand
CGGTAGTGCATGGGGATGAGACGGGGTGGCGAGAGGATGGGCGGAATGGGTATGTGTGGGCGTTTGTGACGGATGGGGCAGAGGCCGTGCGCTATTTTGAGTTTGCCTTCAGCCGCAGTCATTTGGTGGCGAAGCAGATGCCATGAGCGGCTTACACGCCAATGAGGATGAAAATAGGCGGCGGTGCAGCACAGCCAAGGCGACAACACTTCTTATCGGCTCCTTCTGCATCATCAGCGTTCATCCATTCTATTTACGGAACAGCGGATATCGTTTGCCAAACGATAGTCCCTATGCTAGAATGGCGCTCGTGATAAAGGCAAGAATGTCAACTACTCAGGAGATTTCAGCTGATCGAGGAGCTGAGTGAAACATGTATCTCAATTTTGGCTCCTCGCTCTGTGTACGATGGGTGATTCGTACTCATTTGTCCACATCTCTGCCGGACCTCCACATGATGGAAATCGGGATATATTTTCCGGTAATTCCCATAATTAACTCCGTATTATCATCTCCGCACACCTTTAACCAATTCGCCATGTTTTGGCATGCTTGAGGTGAGTGCACCTATGGAGCGAACAAACGTCTCTTTCTTGGATAACCTGACCCACTTATTGGAGGGGCCAGGGAGTTGGCTGTTGAACTTCATTGTATTGCCAGTGATGGTAATCGCTGCATTGCTGTTACCTCCCATCTCACTTTATGACCGAATCGCAAGTAGCGGTTATACGCGCATCACACCTGAATTAGGAGCAGTGCTGGATCCAGATGGAACTCAGGTTACTTTCCCACCGGAAACCCTAACCGGCGGGCGTACACTAGCACGGATCGTCAGCGTACCACAAGCCGATTTCTTGGCGGGGGACGCAGGCAGTAAGCTCCGCACGGCCGCCGCTTCGCTTCCTGATAATCTTTTGCCCAAGAGTCCGCTGTACATGATCCGCATTCGCGGGGAGCGCCCTCACGGTGCCGTGATATCGATCCCCATCCCTAACGACTCCGAACCCTGGGAAACACTGGACCTTTATGAGTGGGACGGAACTCACTGGCACTTTGTCCCTAGCCATATCATCCCAGAAGACGAGATCATTGAGGCGCGTCTGAAATATGTGCCCAAGTCCGTGATGGTCATGCAGACTTCGTCCCAATTTGAAGAAGTAGCAGCAGACCTGGGCGAGGGAAGCGCTGTGCCAGCGGGTGCCCTCGATGTGCTTTCTACTGTGTATGCGCCTGGGCTCTATTTGCGCGGCGATGGTGGCTTCGATGGCGATCCAGCCACGTTACCTAAACCTGATCCCAACGGCAGCTATGCGGTTGTACCTACCCTACGTGACTGGACCGAGGACGGGGTCGTCCGCACGGATCTGTTTGACAATTTGCTCATCAGCCCGGATCTGCGGCTGACTCAGATCACCGTCATTGGCGAGCTGGCAACGGCCAATCTATGGCCAAGCGTGGACATTGACTATCGCGGATTGGACCCCAACCTACAAGCCGAGTACAACCAATTTATCAAGGATCTAGCGGCACACTTGCACGAGCAGGGCAAGACACTATCCGTGCGCGTGGAACCGCCTCGCCAGATAGCGGCAGACCGGTGGGACACCGGTGGGTACGACTGGCGCACCATTGGAGAGTATGCGGATATGGTGCTGATCCCCGCCCCGGTCGATCCTAAGGCCTGGGCACCAGGTGGGCAGGTGGAAGCGCTCCTAAGCTGGGCCACAGGAGAGATCGAACGAAGCAAAATCCGCCTGGTGCTTCCTGCTCGTAGCGTGGAACAGGCTGGACGCTACTTGCTACTTAAGTCATATAGCGAGGCATTGGCCCCGTTGGTCGGCGATGTAACCGTCCAACAATCGGTGGCCGAACCCGGGAAATCCGTAGTCGTCCATCTGCGTCGGGAGCGCAACCCCACTTCCCTGACCTTCGATAAATCCATTGGTATGCCAACCTATCAATACATCGACCTGCAAGGCCATCCACGCACTGTATGGTTGGAAAACGCGGCCAGCCTAAGCCATAAGCTTAGCATCGTAAGCCGCTACAACATCGGCGGAGTCGTGTTGCAAAATCTCTTGGCAAGCGATTCGGATCCGGCGATCTGGCAGGTGGCACGTGAGTTCCGATCTAAAGAGGTGAACGAGCGGCCGGGCCAGTTAGCTTTGGCCTGGCGCGTAAGCGATTCCTCTGGCGGTGAGCTGGTGGGTGATCAGCGCCCCCTGAGCGAGTCACAATTCACCGTACCTGTCCCCGATCGCCCCGGAGAGACGGTCAAGATCGGAGCGGCCATTGTAGATGCTGGCAGGCCCGTAGTCACGCAAGGAGAAACCGTGTTAACCGTGGCCACGTACACGCCTACACCGTCCCCCACACCTGTCGCCACACCTACGCCGACGCCGCCTCCTGTCCCACTGGCCCGGTTCGATGCCCGCATCAACATCCGGGAGGGGCCCGGCACAGTCTATAATCGAATCAAGACAGCCAGTCCGGGAGAGACCTATGAGATCATTGGCAAGAACCCGGAGGGGACCTGGTGGCAACTATGCTGCATTAATGGTAAGGCGGGGTGGGTGCGTGGTGATCTCGTCCAGGTCATCGGCGACACCAGTGGCATCGCCGTAGCCAAGAATATACCCAAGCCACCCAAGCGGCCAGTAGCTTCCAGCGGGCCGCGGCCCGCAGCGGCCGGCACTTTCGACTACGGTGTGCAGGCCCAGGTATGGGGTGGTGCGGATCTGAACTTCGTCGTTAACGCGACGAAGGGGATGGGATTCCACTGGGTAAAGTTCCAGTTACCCTGGAAGGACGTTGAGGGGTCGCCAGGAGCCATCAGTTGGGGAACCCTGGATAACATCGTGGGCACCCTTAATGGCGGTGGGCTGAAAATTTTGGCCTCCGTCGTGAAGTCGCCAGCCTGGGCACGTCCTCCCAACACGGATTTCAGCGTGGAGGGGCCACCCGCGGATCCAAACACGTACGCCAACTTCGTGGGGCAACTCGCTGGCCGCTACTGTGGCAAAATCAACGCTATCGAGGTGTGGAACGAGCAAAACCTGAATTACGAGTGGGGCAATGAACCCCTGGACCCGGCTCGCTACGTACGTTTGTTGTCGGCTGCCTACCGCGCGATCAAAGCGGCCTGCCCGCAGACGGTCGTCGTCAGTGGCGCCTTGACACCTACTGGAGCGCCACCGCCTGTGGCGATGGACGACTTCACCTACCTGGAGAAAATGTACCAGGCTGGGCTGAAGAATGTCTCCGATGCCATTGGTGCCCACCCCAGCGGCTACAATGTGGCACCGGATGTCCGGTGGCAGGACGCGTGCAACTTCATCACGCAACAGGGCTCATCATTCCGCGGTCCGTGCGATGCTCCCCACCATTCCTGGAGCTTCCGCTCCACGATGGAAGGGTATCGCAATATCATGATCAAATATGGCGATGCTAACAAGCGCATCTGGCCAACTGAGTTCGGCTGGGCTGCTGGTGGTGCGTTCGATTCTCGCTACAAGTATGCCGATGACAATACCTTTGACGAGCAGGCGCAGTGGACAGTGCGGGCCTACCAGATGATGAAGAACTGGGGCTTTGTAGGAACGGCCTTCCTGTGGAACCTGAACTTCCGGGTGACGAACAACGGTACAGAGTTGGCCCAATGGGGCATCGTGGACCCCGGCGGGAACCCATTGCCGGTCTACAATGCTCTGGCATCAATGCCGAAATGATACTGCACCAGGTGAGCCATCGGAACAGGGGGCATCGCCATAGTGGCGGTGCCCCCTGGGTGAGGGAGTCGGCATGAATCCTATCTCGCGACTGAAATACGCGCTTTCAATTTCGGTCATTTTGGTCGCTGCATTGGTCGGGGCAGCGATCCCCGTGATGTCCGGGGGCAGGCCTTCCCTGAAGGCAGCCCCTACGCCTGTCGTGCGGTTGCCAACTCCCACACCCACAGCAACGATGACACCTACTCCTACTCCTTTTCTTACGCTAGCCACGCCCACCCCTGAGCTTACAGCGACACCAACGTCCGCGCCAACGTCTACGCCTACCAACACGCCAACGGTCCTCTCAACTGTCGCGATGACCAGCACAATGCCCGTGGGTGCGAGCACTCCCCAGTCCATTGCGCCCAGAACCACTGTTACAACTACCCATCCGATAACACTCGAAATCACCTATAAGAGCGTGAGGGTACGCGGTGGGCCAGATACAAGCTACCCCGTGGTAGGCGCCGTAGTGGCCGGTGAGACGTTCAATGTAACGGGGCGAAACGCGGACGGAACATGGTGGCAAATATGTTGTCTGGCAGGGAATCATTCCGGCTGGGTTTTCAACGAGTTGGTCACGCTGCATGGAGATATACAAAGCGTCCCCATCGTAGAGGTCACCCCTCCATCCTCTACTCCCGTACCGCAACCTTAAGCCTATAATAACAAACAGGATGACCATGACTAACCTACCACAGCGGCGGATGGCCTGTATCCTCATTCTTCTAGCAATGGTCTTGGTGTTGGGAGGATGTCTTAAGCACAAGGCGCACCCCACACCAACGCCAACTCCGACACCCCATCTAACGCGTCCGACCCCAACACCAAGGCCGACGAACACTCCCTTCCCAACACCAACGCCAGCACCAGCCACATCAACGCCTACTCCCACGAATACGCCTCTTCCGCTTATAAACACACCAACACCCATGCCCACAAGTACGCCATTGAATACGAGCGGGCCGGCAACCATGTTGTCCCCAGACTATGGAGCCCAAGCATTCTTGTGGTGGCGTCCTGAGGTCGCAGACCGGGACTTGCAACTGCTAAAGGATGCGGGGTTCAATTGGGTGAAACAGACCTTTGATTGGAAGTTAATCGAGGGGGCCGGACCTGGGCAGTTTGATTGGAGTCACGCGGACCGGGTGGTGCAACAGGTTAATGAGAAGGGGCTGAGGCTGCTGGCCCGCGTCAGCCTCGATCCCGAAGCAAAAATCTGGGCTGGCCCGCCGCCGCAAAATGTGGATGCCTATGCCGACTTCCTATTCGCCCTGGCAAGCCGATATCGCGGCCGCATTCATGCCTATCAGATATGGAATGAACCTAACCTGGCCCGCGAATGGGGAGGAAAGCGTCCCAACCCGGCCGAGTATGCCATCATGCTTAAAAAAGCATATGCTGCCATCAAACGAGCAGATCCGAACGCGATCGTCATTACAGCAGGTATGGCGCCGACCGGGACGGACAATGAGATCGCCATGCCAGACGAACGATTCTACGACGAACTGTACCAGGCCATCGGTGGTAGCGGTGATGGATACTTCGATATGCTAGGAGTGCACGCCGCTGGCTACAAAGCGCCGCCAGAATTGGACCCGGCCGAAGCAGCGGCTAATAAACCACTGTACGGTGGCGAGCGATTCTTCGCCTTCCGACATGTGGAGGACATCCGCCGTATCATGGAACGATATGGGGACACGAATCGCCGGGTGGTCATCCTGGAGTTCGGTTGGACGAGTGACCCCATACACCCGGAATACGCGTGGCACGCCGTTAGCGAAGAGGAAAAAGCTGCGTATCTGGTCCGGGCATATCAATGGGCCCAGGAACACTGGCGGCCGTGGATCGGATTGATGAGCTTAATTTTCATGCCGGATGTGAAATGGACGGAAAAGGACGAGCAATACTGGTGGTCTATCATTGGGCCTGCTTATCCTGATATCCACTGGCGCCCGGCATATATGGAACTGTGTCTCTACTTGAACAAAGTACAGGGACGGCCGCGATGTAAATACGCGCCGAAGCACTAGACCATCAGGCGAGTGCCGTCCGCGGCCAAAGCACTTAGAGCTAGATGCCTGATATTGAGAGCGCCTTCATTCACATCGCTCACCGGATGCCAATAAGATTCTAGTGGTGGAACGGTGAACAGTCCCCATGAGCAGCGGCACACCGCATAACGATGAAAATGGATGGTCGATACCGATGAGCATAAGAACGCAGATGACGCTGATGTACGCAGATCCTCACGGACCATCCCGATTTTACCCTTTCATCTGCGTAGATCGGCTCCTTCTGCGTCATCAGCGTTCACCCATTCTATTTACGGAACGGTTGTGCTGACGGTTGACATGATGGGCGTCTCTATGGTATGCTCCCGCCGCGCTTGTGCTAGTAGAGCACTTGCCCAACGTCATAGTATCGGAACAGGCTGTGAAGGAGAGAGTACAGGGTACTCCCTGGAGTCCAGAGAGCGGCCGGTGCTGGGAATGCCGCCTCCAGGCGCCCTGGAAGAACACTCCGGAGCTGTCCGGTCGAACCGCACGTTGTGCGCAGTAGGCCAGGGCCGGACCCTCCCGTTATCGAGGTGCAGTCGACGTTGACTGGCTGAGGTCGCTTATGGCGACGAACCAAGGTGGCACCACGGGATCAGCCCCTCGTCCTTGGACGAGGGGCTGACTTATTTTAGGAGTATCTTTCGCGGAGGTACACGGATTGTGGAGAGGACCCTGACAACCGAGATCGGACAACATGTGGGCGAACGGGTCAAGCTGGCAGGGTGGCTACACAGGCTACGCCGTCTGGGGGGCGTCAACTTCCTGATCCTGCGCGATCGCGCGGGGCTGGCGCAGATCGTTCTGGAGGACGTCTCCCCACTTGCACACGTATCGCCCGAAAGCGTCATTCAGGTGCAGGGGCTTGTCGTGAAAGAGCCCCAGGCGCCCGGTGGCTACGAGCTCCACGACGCCCAGGTCGAGGTGATCTCGCCTGTGACCGAGGCGTTGCCTTTCCCCATCCATAAGCCCCGGCTGAAAGTGAACCTGGACACTTTCCTGGAACATCCGATCATCGGGCTGCGCCATCCCAGCCGGCGGGCGCTTTTCCGACTGGCAGCTGGCGTCATGGCCGGTTTCCGCTCCACGTTGGACGCGCTGGGCTTCACCGAGATCCAGACCCCCAAGCTGGTCGGTGCGGCCACGGAGGGCGGCGCCAACGTCTTCCAGGTCGACTACTTTGGCCGTCCGGCCTACCTGGCCCAAAGCCCTCAGCTCTACAAGCAGATGATGGTTACCGTGTTCGAGCGCGTGTACGAGGTGGGCCCCGTATTCCGCGCCGAACCTCATGACACCACGCGCCACATCAACGAGTACGTCAGTCTGGATGTGGAGATGGGTTTCATCCAGGACCATCGGGACGTGATGGCCGTGGCGGAACAAGTTGTACACGGGATATTGGACCGCCTCCGTCGCTATCATGCGTTGGAACTGGCCGAGCTAGGTGTTACCCTACCCAAAGCTCCCACCCGGTTCCCATCGATTTACTTCCCAGATGCTCAGCAACTGATCTACGAACGGTGGGGCGATGACTGCCGGGGTGATCCTGACCTGGCGCCACAACACGAACGCTGGCTGGGGGAATGGGCGCGGGAGACATACGACAGCGAGTTCTTGTTCGTCACCGGCTATCCCCTGTCCAAACGGCCCTTCTATACGCATCCGAACCCGGCCGACCCGCGCTACTCGAACTCATTTGACCTTCTGTTCCGGGGGATGGAGCTGATCACCGGGGGGCAGCGCCTTCATCGTTATGAGGATTACCTGCAGGCGGCGGAAACCCGAGGGATCAGCCTGGAAGCATTGCAAGGATACCTGGAGGCGTTTCGATACGGCGCGCCGCCGCATGGAGGGTTTGCCATCGGCCTCGAACGCTTCTTGATGCAACTGCTGGGGTTGAGCAACATCCGTGAGGCCACCTTATTCCCGCGCGACCTCAAGCGGCTCACACCCTGATCTATCTGCGAATAGGAGTTTGTCATGAGCACGCGACGCCCTCATATCGCCATCGTCACCACCGGTGGTACGATTGCCATGCGCCACGATCCTCAGGCGGGCGGCGGGGTGCCCGCTCTGGAGGCGGATGACCTGATCCGGCTCCTGCCGGAGCTTCCCGTCACACTGGAGAGCGCGGCTGTGTGCAACCTCCCCGGCCCCCATATGACGCCGGAGACGATGTGGGCCACGCGGGAGACGGTGGCCCGTTTCCTGTCCCGGCCGGACGTGGACGGCGTCGTGGTCACGCACGGCACGGACACGCTGGAGGAGACGGCGACGCTGCTCGATCTGACATTGGATAGCACCAAGCCGGTCGTGTTGACCGGGGCTATGCGGCACGCCTCGCAGCCCTCGTATGATGGCCCGGCCAATCTGGCCGCGGCCATCCGTGTGGCCGCATCGGTGGAAGCGCGCGGGCTGGGCGCGCTGGTTGTGCTGGACGACACGATCCATGCTGCTCGCCATGTGACGAAGATGCATACCCAGGCGCTGTCCACATTCCGGTCGGGACAATTCGGCCCCCTTGGTGTCGTCGACGCGGCAGGGGTCTACATCGCGCAGCGGGTCCGGCCGCGGCCGGTTCCCTGCTCACGCCTGGAAACGGACGCTGCCTTGCTGATGCTGGCAGCGGGCAGTAGCCCGGAGCTGTTCAACTATTTGGTTGAGCGTGGTGTGAAGGGGATCGTGCTGGCGGCGATGGGCGGTGGCCGCGTGCCCGTCTCCTGGCTGGATCCCATCACATCTGCCGTGCGGTCGGGCGTGCTGGTAGTCATCGCCACGCGCGTGCCCCAGGGTCGCGTGGGCGATCCATACGGTTTCCCCGGCTGTCACAGTGATCTCAAGCGACGGGGGTGTCTCTTCGCGGGCGATCTCAACGCCCAGAAAGCGCGCATTGCCCTGATGGTGGCGCTGGGGGCGGCGGATGGAGATGTGGGGAAAGCGCGAGCGTTGTGGCCCGGTCTGGTTGGCTGGCCAGCCGCGTGAGCTCAGAAGGAGCGTCGGGTTTCCATGCTCAACGACGGGCAATGTTTCGAAGCGGAAGCGGCGCTGGAAACGACGTAGAAGGCGCAGAATCGGGGTGCCGAACAGGAGGATGAGGACGGCGTTGCCGATCGCACGCCATAAATCCCACCCAAAGGATGTGGCCGCGTAGAACACCGCGTATCTTTGCAATGTCTCGCTCAGCCCCATGCCCGGCTGCCAGTAAAGCGCGTTGTGCTCCGGCTGAGAGACGAATGGCCAGAACCACAGATTCATGATCGCGCCGAACAGCAATCCCAAGAAGAAGGCCCAGGCCGCCAACACGGCCACCTCCAGGCGAGGATGTTGTCGTAGCCAGCGCTGCGGAAGCCCGGCGCTGAGCAGCCCCATCCACCCGGTCGCGAACATCTGATAAGGTAGCCAGGGGCCTACGCCCCCGCCCAGGAGTGCTGATGTGAGCAGCGCCAATGCTCCTAATAGAAAGCCAAAGGTAGCGCCGTACGCATACACGGCCAGGATGGGGATGAAGAAGATGGCGGAGAATCCTTGAGGCCCGGGCAACGCCCGTAACGCCGCGCTTACGGCGGTGAGAACGCCCAACACCGCAACGCTCTTAGCGCTCATCCCTCCCGCCGTCAGATTCGCCAGGACCGCGCCCAGGCAGATAACGACCAGAACGCTGAGGATGAACGGTGCATCCTGAGCGTGTGCTGTCGGTAGTGAGGCTGACTGCTGATTGGGCGAGGCGAAGAAGGGGGACAGAAATGCGACGATACCGACCAGGGTGGCCGTAGTGAGTATCCCGGCGTTCAGCCATCGCTCCCGCAGCGGTCCGTTCACGCCCCTTCCCTCCAGATGACTCTTTCGCTGCTCTGTTTCCTCTTTAGCGCTTGCAGTACATCCTCCACAGTCACCAGGCGGGGGTCTCGGAACAGCTTGTTCACCTGAGACGCGAATACCAGTGACTCGGACATCACCTCGCGAGCTCTGCCGTCTACCACGATCTGCCCCTCAGCCATCAGCACGACTCGATCAGCGCATCGCGCGACCAGCTCTACATCATGGGTTGCCATGATGA
Source organism: Anaerolineae bacterium (assembly GCA_021159845.1). Lineage (GTDB taxonomy): Bacteria > Chloroflexota > Anaerolineae > DUEN01 > DUEN01 > JAGHDS01. The sequence goes on along the minus strand of JAGHDS010000290.1, from coordinate 2,851 downwards.
TCGCCTTACCGGCGGCGCGCAAGGCGTTGAGAATGCCGATCAGTTGCTCCTTCTGGAGATAGTCCAGTCCTCGCGTGGGCTCATCCAGGAGGAGCACCCGGGGATTCGCTACCAGGATCGCGGCCAGCGCAACCCGCTGTCGCTCGCCCGCGCTCAGGTCACGCGGGTAGCGGTTGGCCAATGCGTCCAGTCCTAACTGGGCCAGCAACCGACGGTCCGCCTCCGGGTCCGGCGGCATCCCCTGGCTGCGGCGCGTGAACGCCAGCTCCTGAGCCACCGTATCGGCGAACAAGAGGGCGTCCGGACGTTGCGGCACATAACCGACCGACTTGGCGATCGTGTCCGTCCCCACCTTCCGGGTATCCAGCCCGTTCACGATGACCCGGCCCTGGTCGGGCTTGAGCAATCCGACCAGATGCTTGAGTAACGTGGTCTTCCCGGAGCCGTTGCGCCCCATCACGGCCACGAACTCACCCGGGTATACGTCCAGAGAGATGCCGGCCAACGCGAGCGTCCCATCGTAGCTATGCCAGAGGTTCCGCACCTGGACGACGGGGGCATCGTCCTGTCGTCCGGTGGGGTGGTCCTCAGGGTGCCAATCGCCAAGCTGTCCCAGACGGCGCGCAAAGCGTCGTCCTGCCTTGATAGTGAGCGGCAGCGGCGTCCACCCCAGTGTTTTCCCCAATGTCACCAGTGGTGGTGTTAAATCCACCCGGGCCAGGACGGTGGCTGGGTCGCCCAGGATAGGCGGCTCTCCTTCACCCGGGAAATACAGTACCCGATCGGCATACTGGACGACGCGCTCCAGCCGGTGCTCCGAGAGGACAATGGTCAGCCCCAGGTCCTCATTCAGATGACGCACGGCGATCAGGACCTCCTCCGCTGCCTGTGGGTCGAGCTGCGAGGTAGGCTCGTCCAATACTAAGACGCGTGGTTGTAACGTCAACACGGAAGCGATGGCCACCCGTTGCTTCTCGCCACCGGAGAGGGTGTTGATCCGCCGGCCGCGCAACTGGGCGATGCTCAACTGGTCAAGCGCTTCCTCTACTCGTTTGCGCATCAGCTTCTGTGGCACGGCGAGGTTCTCTAGAGCGAAGGCCAGCTCATCTTCTACCGTGTCCACGACGAATTGCGCCTCCGGGTCCTGGAAGACGAATCCGACCAGATCGCTCATTCCATGTGGGCCCAGTGCAATGGGGTCACGGCCGGCCACGCGGACCCGCCCGGCGAACCGCCCTCCATAAAAGTGCGGTACCAGCCCATTCAGACAGCGGAGGAAGGTGGATTTCCCGGCGCCCGAGGGGCCGATCACCAGCAAGAGCTCTCCTTCGTCGATCTCCAGTGAGAGATCTCGTAGTACGGGGTGCTGTGTGTCCGGGTACCAGTAGCTGACTGAATCGAATACGATCATCCGGCTATCCTCTCGCCCGCGCGGCGGGGGTTCCTTAGCCCGGCCAGCCAGGAAGGCCATCGCACCCGCGGCCGAGGCGTTATGAGGGCCGGCAGCGCTGGCGTGAGCAATAAGAGCATTAGCCAGGGACGTACATCGGGTTGTAGGCCGAAGGGGGGATATGGATAGTAAATCCATGCCATGTGATCCACCCAGCGAACGAGCAGCACGCCCGCGGCGGATACCGCGCTGACGGTGGCGACTACTGTGTCATGGCGTTGCCATAACCAGCGCCGATAGCGTGTTCTGGTGCTTTGACGTCCCATAGCCCAGAACACTCCTACGAGCCCTCCCAAGGCGACGGAGATGGCCAATCCGGCCTCAGGCCGGTAATGGCGCCAATAGTTGTATGCGAAAAGCCCCGCGGCGAGCAGCATCAGCAGGAGAAGGGTCATCATCTGGATGGCCGTGTTCCTCCGTCGTTGCGGGCCGCCGAAGCCACGCGATTCCATGGATTCCGCCAGTTGGACGGCTCGCTCCAACGCCATCGTCAGGAGTGGAACGAAGATGGGGAGTAGATCGCGCAGGCCGCGAAACCGATGGCCGCGCACCTCCTGGGCTTCTTTGATCTCTTGCAGTGATCTCATCATCTGCGGCACGAAGGTGATGGCGATAGCAGTTACCACGCCCGCCTGATATAGCGCGGCGGGCACCAAGCGCAACAGCCGGCCGGGGTCAAGGGCGAGGTTAAACGTTGCAAAAATGACCAGGATGGTCAACAGACTCAGACCGTTGGCCAGCCCATATGCCGCTGCCTCCAGCGTGATGGGGCCCCCAACGATCGGCCAGTCTGTCGGCAGCCGGAAGAGTACCATATTCCCGGCATGGACGGTCAACGCGTTGAAGGGGATCGTGAAGAGCCACAGGAAGAACCCCAGCCGGATGAAAAGGCTCCATCCCCTATTCTCTGGATGAACCCGTGCTATCATTCGGTACGTCAGGCCGACGGCGAACAGGAGCGTGGTCAGGTAGACTGGATTGCGTGTCAGTAGAGCCGGTGTCGCCGCAGCCGCCAGCCAGGCCAGCCAGGTGTATGGATGAAAGCGCTCCTGGTTCTCGCCGATCAATTTTGCGCTCTTCACCGTTCCTCCTCGCGCCGCCACAGTATCAGGCTGACCGCCCCCAAGGCAGCCGCGCTGATAAGCCCTACCAGCCCGAAAACCAGTAACCTTCCCATACTGACCGAGCCCGTCGGTGCCTCATACGGTGTGGGGGATGGGGATGGCAGCTGGGTTCGTTGAGACCTCGGACGCTGTACAATCGCCGCTGGTGTAATCCCGGGCTTCGGTGATGGGGTAGAGATGAGGGCCACACTCGTGGGCGGGGGAGTAGAGACAAACGAGGCCGGCGGGAACTCGATAGGAGTGGGGGTGGCCGTAGGCAATGGCGTCCACGTAGGCG
>JAGHDS010000390.1 GCA_021159845.1 Anaerolineae bacterium | reverse complement strand
ACTACATAGGGCGCAAGCTGGCGCGGCATACCGGGCTGGCGGCTCAAATGGCTCTGGTCGCTGCACGTCAAGCGATGGCTGATGCGGGGTTGGTTATCAGTGGTAGTAACGCCTCCCGAGTGGGGATTGTGCTTAATACCGGCTTGGCCGACGTTAGCATATTAGAGGCGGGAGTGCGTTCTCTGCTAGCCAGAGGCCCTCGCAGTGTTGGACCATTTCTAGTCCCAATGATTATGCCTAACGGCATTTCATGTGTGGTGTCGATTGAGACCGGTGCCAAGGGGCCTGTGATAACCACCACAGCGGCCTGTGCCAGTGGCACCTACGCGTTGCTGGAGGCGTATCACCTTCTGCAACAAGGCGAGGCCGACATCGTACTGGCTGGCGCAAGCGAGTCACTACCCGGCCCGGTCGCGTTAGCCGCCTTCGACCGCACGGGCGCGCTCTCGCACCGCGGCAATAGCCCGTCGGAAGCATCGCGTCCTTTTGATGCTGACCGCGACGGCTTTGTCTGCGGTGAGGGAGCCGCTGTGTTGGTGCTGGAAACGGAGGAGCACGCCCACCGACGCGGTGCTTGTATTTATGCTGAGCTGTTGGGTGGCCGCCTGACGGCCGATGCGTATCACATCACTGCGCCGGACCCTAGTGGCGATGGGGCGATCCGTGCCATGCGTGGCGCTCTGCTCAACGCCGGGCTGGATCCCGAGGATATAGATGTGATCTTTGCTCATGGTACCAGTACTCGTCTCAACGATGCAATTGAGACGAAGGCTATCAAGGCTGTGTATGGGGGGCATGCCTATCGGCTGGCGGTGACTGCTACGAAGTCGATGGTGGGACATGCGTTAGGGGCTGCGGGTGCCATCACATCATTGGCTGCCGTGCTTTCCATATCCCATGACATTATCCCTCCGACGATCAACTATCGCACGCCTGACCCGGAATGCGACTTGGACTATGTACCCAACATAGCTCGTCGGCAACTTGTTCGCTCCGTCATGGTAAATGCCTTCGGGTTCGGCGGGCAGAATGTGGCCATTATTTTGAGACGATATGATCGCATCGGAGGCATGCGCTAGTGCTCAGAGATCGGACATTCCAGCGATTGTGTGGAGCGCAGTTCACATCGTTGACGGCCGCCTACGCCCTTTTCTTTGCCGCCATGGCGTTGGTGGAAAGGATTACTCACTCCAGCGCGCAGATGGGCATCATGATCCTGAGCTCCATGCTGCCGGGGATGCTGTTTGGCTTGGTTGCAGGTGTGGTTGTAGATCGCTACGATCGGGTAGTCGTGGTCGCGGTGAGTAACGCCTTGCGGCTGCTCACGGCACTGGGCTTTACCGTGGCTACGGCTTTACTTCGGCCCCCGTTGTTGTTGGTCGCGATCTATCTGACCAATGCTATCCTCGCTATATTGCTTCAATTCGTGATGGCGACCGAGGGCGCCTTATTGCCCGCCCTGATGCGGCCAGGTCAATTGCAAAGAGCAAATGCCGTTTTTAATGCTTCCAGTTTGGTTGCTCATGGACTGGGGCTGGCGTTGTTGGGACCTTTGCTATTCCACTTCCTCGGTGCGGAGGCAGTTGGCCTGGGGGGGGCACTGCTCTTCTTGACCGCCACATTGCTAGCGGCCGGCCTGCCTCGGGGGGCACAGACGCAGCCAGGATCAGGGCGCGCTTCTCTCACGTGGCGCGACTTTCGGGCGGGGTGGCAATATATCATCCATCGGCCGCTTCTGATCTTGGCCGCAGTGGGGATGATGCTTGCTACGGCCATGACCATGTTGCTCACGACGCTGTTGCCGGGCTTTGTGTCCAGGGGCTTGCGAATGCCCGTGGAAACGATCTCATGGCTGATCCTTCCCGTTGGAGCCGGCTTCGCCCTTGGCTTGGTATTGGTGGGGCTGGACAAAGCGCAGGGCTCGCGAGAGCGGTGGATAGGGCGCGGTATGTTATTTCTGGCTATAGGAACAGGGTTGTTGGCATTTCTGCGTCGTCTGACTGGCTGGGGCGTCCTGATCTTCTTAGCGGCGACGGTGAGCATTGGCCTGGGGTTGCCTCAGGTGAACGTACCGGCCAGGACCATCTTGCAGGAGACGCCGCCGTCAGGGTTGCGCGGGCGGGTAGTCGCCGTACAACAGGTGTTGGGCAGTCTCGCCTCCACCCTGCCCATGCCGTTCATCGGAGCCCTGGCAGATCAGGTAGGGATTTCCCCGGTGCTTCTGGTGAGCGCGTCGTTGGTAGGGAGTATCGGGCTGGCGGGAATGCTCTGGATTCGGCGCTAGCGGGTAGTGCCGGCGTCTGTGGTCGAAGGACGATCCGTTTACGGATCGGCATATCATACTATCTAGGCCGAGGAGGAAACTAAGATGGGTGTTAACGCGATGAAGGAGGCAGCGGCCAAGCAATTGATGACCGCAACACTTTCTCTGTTGGCTCACACCTCAGAGAGAAATGTCGAACGCCTGCTTAGTCTATTGGAGCGATTTGCCCCGCATGAGCACCATAAAGAAGTTGCGCGCTCGATGAAGCGGGCGTGGAAGGAGGACCGACCTTTTGGCCGTCTGATTAAACGACTGCTGTACGAGTTGAACCCGCGTGCCAGAGAACATTTGATCATTGACCTCGTAGTGAATAATAACTGGGGGACTGGCCGGGCTAGACGGGAAGCTTGTGAGCGGGAGGGGATCAGGCCGCCGTTTACTTTCCTCATCAGCCCCAGCATGCGCTGCAACCTGCACTGCGTGGGTTGTTATGCCGGGGAGTACACCCAGGCTGACGATTTGCCCATCGAGGTAATCGACCGGGTGCTGAGCGAAGGCAAAGAGATGGGGATCTACTTCGTCACCGTGTTGGGTGGTGAACCCTTCATCCGACGTGACATGTGGGACATCTATGCCAAACACAACGATGTCTTCTTCCAGGTCTACACCAATGGCACCTTGTTGACCCCGGAGAATGTGGCTCGGCTGGCTGAGCTGGGCAATGTGACCCCGGTCATCAGCATCGAGGGATGGGAGGCAGAGACCGACGCTCGAAGGGGACCCGGTACCTATGCCAAGATCATGCAGGCCTTTGACAGGCTGCGGGAAGCCGGCGTGTTCTTCGGCTTCTCCTCCATGGTGACGCGCCATAATGTGGAGGTGATCTGTAGCGATGAATTCAATGACATGCTTTTAGAGAAGGGATGTTTCTTCGGCTGGCACTTCTTATATATGCCCATTGGACGTGATCCGGATCTGAGCCTGATGCCCACGCCAGAGCAACGGAATTACCTGCGGGTTCACGGGGCAGCGCGTATCCGAAGCACACGTCCCCTATTCGTCATGGATTTCTGGAATGATGCACCCCATGTCGGTGGCTGCATCGCGGGAGGCAGAGAATACTTCCACATCAACTCTCATGGCGATGTGGAGCCTTGTATCTTCACCCACTTCGCGGTGGACAACGTGAAGGAGAAGAGCCTGAAGGAGATCCTGCGTTCTTCCTTCTTCCGTGCCATTCGGGCGCGTCAGCCGTATGACAGCAATCTGCTGTTGCCATGTATGCTGATCGATCACCCCCATGTCTTCCGAGATATCTATGCGGAGATTCACCCTTATCCTACTCACCCGGGCGCGGAATCTTTGATCCACGAGTTGGCCTCCGGGTTGGATGATTACGCCCGCCGCGATCGGGTGATCATGGATCGAGCATGGCAGGAGGACTTCGTAAGCAAGGGCTTCCCTGTCCCGGAGCCGCCCAGGGGAAATGGTCGCCATCCTCGGGAGCCGGAGAGAGAGGGAAAGCCAATTCACAGCCACTCGTGATGGAAGAGATCACCCTATTGGCTTATGCTGGCGCCGCTCTTTGGATCTTTATCTGGGCGACGCGGCCTCCTAGGTCAGCGCCTGCCGGCCAGTCAGCTGGCCAAGCCGCCGCCAGGTTCAAGCGGGCGCTGGCCGTGGTTTTTCTGTTGTGGCTGTTTTATGGAGCACGGTGCTATTCCGTATGGTCCGGGCGGACTTCGATTTTGCAGGGATGGTTTGGCGCCGCGTTCCCGGCAGTGGTGATCCTCCTCGCCTGGTGGCTGGGGAGGATTGGGCAGGAATAGGCGATAATGGCGTGGTTATGGCAATGCGTGATAAGCTGCAGATTGTGAGTGCTTCTGATTGGAGGCTATAACCACTCGGCGTGCAGACTTCAAGGAGTGGCTGAACCGATGAGAGTGAACTGTGTATCGCACTTGTGCAGGCGCCCCCGGGTTGGATTGGTGCTCAGTGGAGGGGGAGCGAAGGGGCTAGCACACATAGGTGTGCTAAAGGTTCTGGAACATGAAGGCGTTCCCGTGGACCTGCTGGTTGGTACCAGCATGGGCGGGTTGATAGCCGCAGGATATGCTGCAGGACTCACACCAGAGCAGATAGAGCAGGAAGCCTTGCGTATGAGTCGGCTACGCAGTCTCATCTCTCTAATAGATCGGAGCGTGCCCCGCACTGGTCTGTTTGAAGGCAAGCGTGTCCAGGGATATCTGATACAACAATTAGGCGATGTCACGTTTGCCGACTTGCGGCTGCCATTGGCTGTTGTGGCTGTAGACCTGGTTCGGGGTGAGGAAGTAGTGCTGCAGGAAGGCTCTGTTGTAGAAGCCATCAGGGCTACTATCTCCATACCGGGCATTTTCGCCCCTTTGCAGCTGGGTGAACGTGTGTTGGTAGATGGGGGCGTACTCAATAACTTGCCGGTGGACGTGGCTCGCAACATGGGAGCGGACGTGACGATAGCTGTCAATGTCCAAACCGAGTTCAACGGACTGCGTGAGCTGCGGGATGCACAGCAACGGGTTCCTTTCTCCCACTGGACGTTGATCATAGAGACATTGCGCGCCTGCCTGGTGCTGATGAGAGATCGTTTGACCGAGTATAAGATAAGAGAAGCCGATCCTGATGTGCTCATACGACCTACTTTGCCCGAGGGCGCGACCATGTTGGGAGGTTTCAACCATGCAGCGGAGATCATCGCGGCAGGAGAGGAGGCCACCATGGCAATACTGCCCCAGATCAAACAGCTAATCGGCTTTGCCGATGATCACGTTGCCACACGACGGGAGGGTGACTCACTTATGGAATACGTTCGTTGTTGAACCTTTAACTCAGGTCCTGGTCCTCCTACATGGGATTACAAGAAGTTATGGCCTGGCCATCATCCTGCTGACGGTATCCATCAAGTTGATCACCGTCCCGCTGACGAGGAAACAACTTCAAGCCACAATCACTATGCAGGAATTACAATTTGAGCTGCAAGCATTGCAGGAGCGGTATGGAAAAGACAAGGGAAAACTGGCCGCCGAACAGATGAAACTCTCCCGGGAGAAGGGCATTAATCCCATGTTGGAGTGCCTACCAATGTTGATCCAGATGCCCATCTTGAACGAGGGCTTCCTCTGGCTTCCCAACCTAGCCGAACCGCAGAATGCCAGATGGCTATTGCAGGCGCCATGGAACCGGGATTGGTCCTACAGCGAGGTCTATCTTGTACTCCCTGTTCTTTCAATGGTAACGCAGAACGTGCTGGCGATTGTCCAACCATACTTTACAACTCGGAAACGATCGTGAGACCAACGCAACGTTATCGCCACCTGCATCGCTATCGGGAGATCGCTCAGGTACTGATCCGGCACGGCTTCGGCGAGCTGCTGGATCAGATGGAACTGTTGCCCGTGTTGGCGCTCCCCCGCCGTCTGCTACGTCGTGACGAGCGGGAGATGTTGGGCGCGCCGCAGCGCTTGCGTTTAGCCCTGGAAGAGCTCGGCCCTACATTCGTCAAGCTCGGCCAGATTCTCAGCACCCGTCCGGACTTGCTTCCGCCAGCCTATATTGCCGAACTGAGCAAGCTCCAGGATACTGTGCCCCCTGCCCCGTGGGAGGTGATCAAGTCTCGAATCGAAGAAGATCTAGGTGGGCCGCTGGATACGCTGTTCGCCACCTTTGATCCGGAGCCTATGGCGGCCGCTTCGCTGGCTCAGGTCCATGCCGCCACCCTGACCAGCGGCGACCAGGTGGTCGTGAAGGT
>JAGHDS010000457.1 GCA_021159845.1 Anaerolineae bacterium | reverse complement strand
GGGCAACTGTGTGTTCAGCCGTGGACTCGGTAGGAGCATCCGGCGTGTTCACCACCAGGATGCCCCGCTCCGTCGCCGCCGGGATATCCACGTTATCCACGCCTACCCCCGTCCGGGCGATCACCCGCAGGGTGGGCCCTGCGCGATCCATAAACGCACCGTCCGCGATTGGTCGGGAGCTGATTATAGCCGCATGGCAGCCGGGCAAGTTACCCATGCTCGTCTCGGTGATCGCCTCGACCTCCATAGCGAGGCGAGCCAACACCTCCGGATCTAGCTTGCGCTCCACCCACACCCGTGGTCTCATGTCCGGTCCCCATCCCCCATATACCGCTCATCGGACTGGAGATCGTCCCTAACGGCGGTAGATACGCTGCTCGAATGTGGCGTAAGCCTCCGGCGCGGCTGTGTCAGCCTTGATGGCCTTAATGATGTCGGCCAGGTCGGATACCAGTGCTTCGAATAGCACCCTTCCCTTCTCCGCCGAGGCCGGGCGGGGATCACCGGCACAGTGCTCGGGGAACCGGCTGAACCAATCCGCTGGCGTATATACCCGCTGGCCCAGGTCCCCAAGTCGATCCTGGGGGGCCCACCAGTGTTCGGGATCCAGCGCATCCATCTTCACCAACTGCGGGTAGATGTGCAACATGATGCTGGCCTCGTACTCACACGCGTGCCCATGCACCTTGGTTTCCAGAACCTGCTTACGCGCCTCCTCGTCATTTAGCCCATACACGTAATACAGCGTATAATCCTTGCCCTTATCGAGCATCAACTGGACGAACAAAGGCAGCAAGAACCGATTGCCACCGTGCCCGCTGAGAAGCACGATCTTCTTCAATCCGTTGCGGCTGATCTCGTCGCACACGTTCTCCAGTAGCTCCAGCAGCAGATGATCTCTGATGACGATGCCACCCGGGAAGTGCTTTGTCTCCACATTCACACCGAAATAGTAAGCGGGAAACACGATGGCCGGTTCACGCCGCGCGGCCTCGCTGGCGAGCGCATGAGCCGTCAGTGAGTCCGTGCCCAACGGTAAGTGCGGTCCATGATATTCGATCACCCCGATGGGGAGGATGCACACCCCAGCCGCCTTCTCGACGGCTGCCTCGAACTCGCCCCCCGTCAGCTCTTCCCACTGCATTCTCTACCTCCGTTCCTCTCATGTTGTATTAGTGGTGGACTAGCTCTCGATACCAACAGCGGAGAGATCTACGCCGGCCGAACGCAGAGCTGCCACCGCCTCCTCCAATGTCGGCTGCCCGGCCGTGCCCCCCGCTCTCCGCGTGGACAGCGACCCGCACGCTATACCCAGGCGCAAAGCCAGTTCCAAGGGCCAGCCATGAAGGAACCCATAGACGAAGCCGGCGTTGAACGAATCGCCCGCGCCCGTGGTATCCACGACCTGCACCGGCAACACAGGAACCCGCGCAACCTCGTCGCCGCGCTGGGCGATGGCCCCTTCGGCTCCTAGCTTGATCGCTACGACTCCGGCGTGCTCCGCCAGCCGTGCCAGAGCGGCCTCCACGTCGTCCAGTCGCGTGATGCGCGTGGCCTCGACCTCATTGGGTAAGAACACGTCCGTCCGCTTCAACACCTCCCACAGCTTGCCATCCCACCGCTCGTACACATCCCAACCCACATCCAGTGATGTGGTCGCTCCCTGAGCCCGCGCCCTGGCGAATAGATCCGCCAACCCCGGCTGGAGCCGCGCTTGCAGGAAAAAGCTACTCACATGCACATGTCGCGATCGGCTCAGGAGATCGGCCGGGACATCGTCTGCCTGTAACCCGTCGATGGAGCCGCCCAGATGCGTCAACATGGCGCGGTCGCGCGGCGTTGACAGGCTGACCGTGATCCCGGTCTTCACGCTCCGGTCCACAACCACGGGTGATACGTCGATGCCGCGCGCTGCCATCTCGCGCAGCATGAAATGGCCGAACTCATCATCGCCCACGCGCCCGAAGAAAGCTGTGCGCAATCCCAGGCGGGCCATGCCGCAGGCTGCGATGACCGATGAGCTCCCTACGGTCAGCTCGGAATCCTCTATCAGCTTTTCCTGCCCGAAGACGGGCGTGATCTCCTGCGCGCGCAGGATAAGGTCAACATTGATCTCTCCAATCACCAAGACGTCATACTGAGACATGATCCTCCCTATGGGATGAGAACCATTTTGACGAACGGGCTGGTCTGGTCGGCCAATGCCTCGAAAACATGTTGTCCATCCGACAGCGGAGCCGTGCCCAGCCAGGAAGTGACCTCAACGCGTCCGCTGTTCAACAAATCGAGTGCTGTCAGAAAGTCATGAGGGGAGTAAGCATAGGAGCCGTGCACGGTGAGCTCCCGGGTGACGACGGCCTGGCAATCCAACTCCGCGGTGACCTCATGCAATCCCAGGAAGACCACGCGGCCTCCTGGCGCGGCCACAGCGATGGCCTGCTGCCGGGTCGCGTTCACGCCTACGGCGTCGATCACCAGGTCCACGCCGCGACCGTCGGTGAGGTCGCTGATGGCCCGGACGACATCTTGCGTCCGAGCATCAATGACCGCGTCCGCCCCCAGCCTCCGGGCGATCTCCAGTCGCCTGGGATCGAGATCAACGCTGATGCGCGGGGAAATGCCCGCCAATGTGGCCATCTCCAGCGCCAGCAACCCCTGGGTTCCCGCCCCCATCACGACCACGCCATGCATGAGCCCGAACACATTGTTCTGTACGATGTGCACAGGATTTGCCAGCGCCTCGGTCACGGTAGCTACGGCCGGGTCCATCCCTTCCGGCAGCGGGAACAGCGCCTTCCGGGGCGCGACGACGTACTCCGCGAACGCGCCCGGAAGATCCATGCCGATCAGCTTGCGGTGGGGGCAGATGTAACCGCGGCCTGAAAGGCAGACCTCACATATCCCACATGGGATCAGCGGGTTGACAACTACCTGCTGTCCCACGGACACATCGTCCACACCCAGGCCCAATGCAGCTACGCGCCCTGTGAACTCATGTCCCATAACCATAGGGGGCTTACGGCGAGCGCTGAGCCCACGAAAGCCGTGGACATCGGAACCACAGATCCCAACCGCCGTGACCTCGATCAAGGCCTCGCCTGGTCCTGGCTCTGGGCGCGGCACGTCTTGTAATTCCATGCGACGAGGCGCCGTGTAGACTAACGCTTTCATCGGATCTCCTCTCGTCGTGGTCACTTGGGGAATGCGCCGCCGCTGCTATTCCCCATAAGAGAGGTGCCAACCCTCCTGCACCTGATCCGCGATCGTTTGCCCCAACGGGTGACGATCCTGCCATGGTCGGCTCTTCTCGTCCGCCAATGCGCTCAGATGCTCCAGCCGCTCGGCGGCTACCTCCAACGTCCGGGCAACCTCCGGCTCGGGCACCCGTAGCGCGTCGGCCCAGATAGCCCGGCCGGCGATAAAGCCCGAAGCCCCGGCTTCGCAGGCCACCGTCACCATGCGCTCGAACAGATCAAAGGGGACGGCGGCGCTGAGCAACGCCCAGGGCACCTGGGTGGCATCCGTCAGCTCCTCACAGGCTTCCCGCCAGACCCGTTCGTCCTTCTCTCGCAGCGGATCCACCGGGAACTCCATCTTGAGCACATCCGCACCCAGGCCAGATAGCCGTTGGGCAGTCTCGATCACCACACGTCGTCGATCGCGGGCGAACTCGTCCGAATCCTTGCTCACCCCCGGCTGGATACTGAAGGACACCGGCTCCAGGAAGAGTGTGATGTCGTAACGACGACACGCGTCGGCGACCTCCTCGACCAGGGCCCGCTGCTGTGCTTCATTACTGGCATCCGGATGGTAGTGCACCAATAGCTTGCAGGCGGAAGCCCCCATGCGCTTGGCCTTGGCCACCGACCATCCCTCGACCAAACGCGACTCCCGAGCCAACGGATCGCCTTCATAACCCGTCTCTTCCAGGGAGACCACCAGCCCGACATGGCCCGGCAGATCGCCGGAGGCGATGCATTGCGCGGCCCCGTACTCCGGGTCCAGCAAGACCGCGCTGGCGTATTTGCCCAGCGCCCGGACGATGCGGCGCTTCCAGGCCGTGAGTTGCTTGCCAGTCACAGAGTCTGGGGCTGCCGCGTTGATTAGGCGCCGTAGTGAACCTCGATGATCTTGGGCCAGAATAGTGAACACGCCCCGGCCCGACGAGGCGGCTTGTAACCCACGTATCTTGCCAATGAAAAGGTCTTCCACGATCTCCTCCTAATCTCCTATCTAGCGGAAGAACCGAAAGATGGGCCTGCACCCCTAACGGCAGGCCCACCCTAAGTGGCAGCCTCGTCCTGCGAGACGCGGGGGAAGACCCGCCAGGCACAGCTGAAATGTCCAACGCGAGCAGGCCTATCCGCCAATCTGCGCCAGCGCCCGTTCACGCTCCTCCAGGAGCGCATCGATCTCAGCGATGACCTCGTCTGGCAGCTCCCAATCGCCAGCGGGCGCGGTCTCCTCGATCTGAGACGGCCGACGAGCTCCCACGATCGCCGCGGTGACCTCCGGCCGGCGCAGCACCCAAGCGATAGCTAACTGGGCCAGAGGCCGGTTGTACCGCTCGGCTATAGCGCGCAGCTTCTCGACCAGGTCCAGGTTAATGCTCAACTGTGGTTCCTGGAAGAAGGGATTGCGCTTGCGCCAGTCCTCATCGGGCAACTGCTCAACCCGCTCCCGTGTGAACTTCCCCGTCAGCAACCCCGCCTGCATCGGACTATACACGATCACCCCGATGTTATTCTCGGCGCAGTAGCTGAGCAGGTCCTTTTCGACATCTCGCCGGAGCATACTGTAAGGCGGTTGCAGGGATGCGACCGGGTGGATCGGCTGAATCCGCTTGAGCTGCTCCACGCTGAAGTTCGACACACCCGCGTAGCGTATCTTGCCCTCTTTAATCAGGTCGGCAATGGCGCCCCACGCCTCCTCGATATCTGCATCCGGATCGGGCCAATGGATCTGATAGAGGTCGATGACGTCGACACCCAGGCGGCGCAGGCTGTCCTCACACTCACGACGCACGCTCTCCGCCTTCAGCTCGCCATAAAGCCTGCCCGTCTTCCTGTCCGCCTTCCGGCCACACTTCGTGGCGATGTAAACCTGGTCACGTCGGCCCTTGATCGCCTTGCCGACCACCTCCTCCGAGTGTCCAAGTCCGTAGATCGGCGCCGTGTCAATCCAGTTGATCCCCAGGTCGATAGCTCTCTGGATGGCCGCGATGGACTCCTTGTCATCTTGTGGTCCCCAGCTAAATGCCCAGCCGCTGCCTCCTAATGCCCACGTGCCCAACCCTACAGTGGTCAGATACAGGTCCGTGTATCCAAGCTTCTTCGTCCTCATGAACATCCCTCCTTTGCTATAACCGCTGACTGTGGCTGTGTCTATCGCGTTCATGCCACAATGATAGCACGCCGCCCGAACATACACAAACAGAGGTGATCACAGCAGGGGGAAAACGCTCCCTACGCTAACGATATGCTGCCGTCAAGCCCCCGTGGATCGCCATTACCAACATTCCTGCTCCATAGTCGCTATACATGAACAATTGGACAAGATCGCATAGATAAGGTAATCTATGGTATGGAGATATGTTACCGTTCCAGTAGAGGAGAAGCATGAAGATTGATTTCTTGTTCTATGAAGAGTGCCCCTCCCACGAGCAAGCACTCGAGCGCCTAAGGCGATTCCCTTCACGTTAATTGGGGTAGACGATCGGCAACATTCGCTGTCCGACTACGCAGATAGGCGCGCTGTAGCAGTGATCTTTAGTTGTAACCACTGTCCATATGTACGGGCGTGGGAGGACCGGATGGTTCAGATCCAGGCTCACTACGCAGCCAAGAGCGTGCAGCTCATTGCCATTAATGCTAATGATGCCACGAAGTACCCGGATGACAGCTTCCCGAAAAGGAAGGAACGGGCGAAAGAAAAGGGTTCAATTTCCCGTATCTGTACGATGAGACTCAGGAAGTCGCCCGGGCATACGGGGCAGAACGGGTGCCAGAGGTGTTCCTGTTCGATCAGAGTGGCGTCCTGCGGTATCATGGGGCCATCGACGACAACTACGAGGATCCGAACGCTGTCAAGCAGCACTATCTACGACAGGCGCTGGATGCCGTGCTGGCAGGTCAGGATCCACCGATCACTGAGACGCCACCGGTAGGATGCACCATCAAATGGAAGTGAGAGGCGTGGAATAGCCCGACGGGAAGAATGCCCCGTCGGGCTTATCTCTCATCAGGAGACGACTTAGCAGCGGAGTGCATAAATGGAGACGAAGAGGAACCATATCCGGCTCCCCACGAGCGCTCTATCATACTCTCATCGCCCAACGCAAGTATTCCAAGTCTTCTCGCGTCTGCTCGATCAGCTCCTCCACGGTCAAATCGCGCCAGGAATGGCTGCCCTGGTACTCACTGTGCACCGAGACCCATCCGTCGAAGCCGATTTCTCGTAAACAGGCAAACACCTCCGGCCACGGCACGACACCCCGATCCAGCGGCACCATCCGGGTGACCCATCGCTTCTTCCCAAGCGAGGAGTCCTCTACCTGCTGCCATTCCATATCCTTCACCGCCAGCAGCGTGATCCGATCCCGTAGCAGGTCGAGGGCCATCTTCCATGTGGACACGCCGCCCTCCACGACGATATGCCCCGCATCGACGTAAGCGCCGATGGCTGCTGGATCACGGTCCTTGATCCAGTACCAGACGATGAACGGACTGGCCGACATGAAATCGCCAGAGTGAGTGTGAATATTGGCTCGCACGCCGGTGCGCCGAGCCAGCTCCTCGATACCGTTCAGTTGTCGGGCAATCTCATCCATTGCCTGGCGGAAAGTGCCGAAGCCTTGATAGCGCCAGTAGCCTAGCTTGATCTCGGGCACGCCGGCTTTGGACGCCGTCTCGAAGATATCGGCAGCATACGGCTCGTCCGCTGCCGTGATCGCCGTCGTGATCAATGGCACCTGGAGCCCCAGGTCGGTCAGCGTGCGTACGGCCACGGGAAGGCCATCCCGCACATCCTCAGGTAACACATGTCCACCCGGCCGCACGGTCAGGTCCACCCCCTCGAACCCCAGGTCCCTGATCACCCGTCCCGCCTCGGCGATGGACATCGTCTGCAGATGTTTGGAAAACATCATAAGCTTCATGGCCTGTTTGCTCCTTCCATGTTCCTCAAGTTCAAAGCAGGATCTCTCATCCCCGCTGTATATTATTCGGTCTCGCCCCTTTCAAAACCGACCGTCACCCTCCATACCGCCGTCGAGCCTCCTCCAGGAAGATGTTTGCCGTCAGGTCATCAATGTTGCAGAGGTTAACTTCACGGACCGAG
>JAGHDS010000303.1 GCA_021159845.1 Anaerolineae bacterium | reverse complement strand
TCCGCCGCGCGTCCGGAAACCTGAGCGACAGGTATGGGTGTGATGGTCGCCGTGGGCGTAGCGGTGGGCGTGGGGGTCGGTTGCGACTGCACGAGCGTGTGGGCTACCTCTGCTGGTGGCATGGGGGTGCCTGTCGGTGAGGGGGGCGGTGCAGAGGGCCTAGCTTGGGCTGTCATGGTGATCTCACCGGAAGCGGCGAATGCCGCCGCGGAGGGTTGCCCCTCAATAGCCGCCGTAACCTCGGGGGCACGTGACTGTGGCACGCGGAGTGGCGTTTGCTCTCGCGCGGGGGATACCCTCGCAACCGGCGTGGCTTCCGTTGCCGGAGCTATTAAGGCTTTCTCCGCCGGTACTGTTTCCTCGCCCGCGCCCTGGTGGGGAGGAGCTTCGGGCGTGGTCCTGCCCACCTCGATGGATAGAGCTCTCGGGGCGGCAGCGCTCAAAACAGCCTCTTTAGTGCTCGGCCGTGAGGGGGCAGACCGATTGGAGGGGAGGACCTCTGGCGCTGCCTTTTTCATCGCCAGGTCTCCAGGCGGTTGCGCTGCGGCAGCAGGTTGACCTGCGCTCCCTTGTCCCATCAAAATGGGGGCAGGCGCGCTTGACGGGCGGCCGATAAGCCAGAAGTCCCCGATTAGCAGAACGAGTAGCAGAGTGGCAGCCAGGGCAGTTGCGCCGCGCAGGTAGAGGGACAGCCGAGCTCTGCCCCATCGGCGCCAAAATGGCTGCCGGGTGGATGTGACGTCGGCTTCGCTCAACATGAAAGAGCGAGGTAACGGAGCGCGAGGCAAGCTCGATAGCAGGGACACTGTGTGCTGGAGCGAATGCAGGCGGAATGCCACGTCCGGGTCCTGCTCGACGGCGTTCTCAACCGCTCGTCTCTCCTCAAGAGTTACCTCGCCGTCCAGGTAAGCCGAGAGTAGTTCGTCCGTTATCCGAATATGTGGTTCCTGTCTTCGATCTGAATCGCCTCTTTCGGATCTCATTTCCCCGTCTCGCACCCCGCGATACCCGTCGCTACCGTCCCGTGCCTCGTGCTTTGCATCCCGTTGCTGTCGTGTTCACGCATGAGCCTACCAAAGTTCAGTTCCGGGCTCGGATTCTAATCTTTTGTATTCTTAAGACGATAGCGTTTAGGAAGAAGTTCCTGGCGTTCCAGCAGGTAATCTCGTAGCCGCGCTCGTCCCCGGCTTAGGCGCGATTTCACAGTGCCCAGCTGTACCCCTGTGATCTCTGCGATCTCCTGGTAGGAGAGCCCCTCGATGTCGGCCAGTACCAGCGTGGTCCGCTGATCTTCCGGCAGACGTCGGATCCCCTCCTGAATCAGATCGCTTAGCTCCCAGCGGAGCATGTGTTCTTCGGGACCTTCACCTTCATAGGTTAATTGGGTGGCGTGCTCAGGGTCAATGGTCAGATCGTCCAGGGAGCTAGTTGGGCGGCGTTTCTGTGCTCGCAGCCGATCGTAGCAGGTGTTGGTTACAATGCGCAGAAGCCAAGATTTGAAGGCCCCTCCGCGGAAGCTTTTCAGTGATCGGTAGGCTTTGAGGAAGCTGTCCTGTGTGGCATCCGCGGCCGCGTCAGGATCACCCAGGATACGATAGGCCACGTTGTAGGCCAGGCCCTGGTACCACATCACCAGTTGATTGAAGGCAGATAGCTGTCCACCCTGAGCAGCTCGGATGACCGCTTCCTCGTCCATGTAGAGGCGCACTCCAAAGTACGCCAGGCTGTCCTGGCTGGCGTAACTGTTCGCCGTTTTCCTAACTGGATCCCCTTGGCGTCCGGTGAGCGATGTGGGCGAAGACGCCTTCAATATCAGGCATCCGACCCCAAGCGCTTTGGCTGCGAACAGCCCTCATCCCCCAATCCACTTCTCCCATGCCCGGGAGAAGGGAGCTTGATTCGGGCTTGTGGTGGCGGCGCAGCTAATTCCTTTTACCCCAACGATGAACAGTTGCGCTCATTTGACGATTCATCAGGATTCGGCTATACTCCGCGTTGTGAAAATGCCGAAGTGGCGGAACTGGCAGACGCGCACGACTCAAAATCGTGTGGGTTTATCCCGTGTGGGTTCGACTCCCACCTTCGGCATTTGGCTGGTTGGGCATCGCCCCCTCCCCGAGGGGATTATACCAGGGATCCGGAAAGGTGGCTAAAACCTCCTGGAAGTTTCGGCGTATTGCGGTAAAGCAAGGATGGTTAGGAGCTTGGGGTGAGAGGATCTCTCCACCCCGGTTCGTTATGTTGGGGCTATTATAACGGTCATGAGTGACAAGCCATTCCGGGTCGGACGTCTGCTGCGTTTGTTCTTACTCCTCGCCCTGCTTGCCCTTCCCGCCTGGTCAGTGGGACGTAAAGGCAAGAACGCCGAGCTTTCCGCGACGGAGAGGGAACGGCGGGCTGTCCAGATCGCAGCAGACTTTGCCCAAGACGGCGATATCGCCAAGGCAAAATCTCAGCTTGAATCGCTGGGCGTGCCTAAGCCACAGCAATGGGTGGCCGCTCTCGCCGAACGTTATATCGCTGAGAAGGGCGATACGCCCGACACACATCATCTGGTGGAGCTCTCCGTCGCGTTGGGGCTTAAAACGGTGGCAATAACCCGTTATGCGCGAGCTCACGCTGCTTCCACGCTTGTGGATAGCACTTCAACCCAGCCACCAAGAGACCCATCAGGGCGGATGACCCCGTTACCCCCGACCTCGCCTACCCTCGAGCCTACGCTTAGCCCAACACCGACGGCTACCTCCACGCCTACTCCTACGCCGACGATGGCACCGGTGGCCATTGTGCAGGCGGATGTGTTAAACGTACGCTCTGGCCCCAGTACTTACTATCCTGTTGTCGGACGTCTCACTGCCGGCAAGGTGGTGAGCATCACCGGGCAGAGTGAGGGTGGCACGTGGTGGCGAGTGGATAATGGGAAGGAAGAGGACGGCTGGATATACGGGAAGCTTGCTGAGGCTCAGGGAGCTTTAGCGGATGTGCCCGTGATTACGGATGTGCCTCCACCTCCACCCACTCCTACGCCGCGACCGCCGACCCCCACGCCGGTTCCCCGGCCGCAAGCGGAGTTCCGAGTTGTCAGCACGCGCTTGCTGAGCATTCAGGAAAACGGCGGTTGTCTTGGAATGCACAACATCTTCGTGAAAGTAATCGACGCGTCGGGTGCGCCTTTAAATGGCATCCGGGTGGGACGGGTATGGGTCCCAGAGGATGTGAAGATCACTGGGGCCGATAATAAAGGGCCAGGACGGGCTGTGTTTGACCTGTTTAAGCACGGAGATCAGGTGCACGTTTTGGGCTTCAGCAGTGAGACAACTCGCCCTCTGGAGGTCGAGGATGAGAAGATCCCGATTCCTGAGCTCATTGGGGCGGGGTACTGTCCCAATGAGGCGGAGTGCCATCGTCTGATCAGCCAGAATCATCTGTGCCGCTTCCACTACTCGTGGGAGGTCGTTTTTCAACGCACCCGCTAGACTGACATCATGATTTCAGGGAACGGT
Organism: Anaerolineae bacterium; assembly: GCA_021159845.1. Classification (GTDB taxonomy): domain Bacteria; phylum Chloroflexota; class Anaerolineae; order DUEN01; family DUEN01; genus JAGHDS01. The sequence continues at coordinate 12,631 of JAGHDS010000303.1, read as the reverse complement.
AGGTTAACCGACAGGTAAACGCTCTGGACACCGGAGCATAGATCGGTTATTCTCATACATGTAGTCCGCCTCGGCGGGGAAAGTAAGTTGACCCTTGTCAAAGGCGATGAGAACGAAAGCTAGACTGGATAGCTGGAGTATAATGGTGGAATTGGGATACCGAATCGGACAGAGGAGGTCGGCACGACCGTGAATTCCCGAATTCTAAAGGAAACACCTCTCTTTTCTCTCTTATCCGAGGCCGACCAGGAACGCATAGCTGAGCGACTGACACCACAAGAGCTGGCCCAGGGCGAGCATCTTTTCGATATTGGAGACACCTCTGACGCTCTTTACATCATCCAATCCGGATGGGTTCGCCTGGTCTCGAGCGGGGGAGATGTATTAGCCAGCCTGGGGGCTGGTAGCCTCATCGGCGAGACGGATCTCTTCCGCTCACGGCCACGCTCCACAGGCGCCGTTGCAGCGACCCAGGTGGCACTTTGGCGTCTATCTGGGGATGACTTAACCCAGGTCATCTTGCAAACTCCATCACTTGGCATTGCCCTGAGTCGAGCTTTTGGCGGCCATATCGCTCAGATGGATGCATATCTGGTCACACGGCTGCAGCGGGCTCCTGGCCTCAGCAATGCTACCTTGGATGACCTGGCGGCTCTCGCTCGTTTTCTGGAACCGGTCGAGGCTCCCAGCGGGCAGGTCTTATTCCGGGCTGGGGATCAGCCGGAGGCTCTGTACGTCATCGAATCTGGCCAGGTGACGTTGCTCCCGAGGAAGCCTGGTGGTGAGACGCAGAGCCTGCGCGAGGGGCAGATGTTCGGCGAGATGGCCTTGCTCACGGACAAGCCCCACTTTTATGGTGCTCAGGCGGCCACAGACACACTGTTATGGAAACTGCCGCGTGAAGCTTTTCAGGATTTGATCCAGCAACGCCCCGGCCTGGCGAGCGTGCTCAGCCAGGGACTGCGTGCGCCGCTCAGCGCGGAGGATCAGGCAGCGGCGGCCAGCGTCTTGGCCCGTATGCCGCTATTCGCTGGGCTCTCTGAGGACACGTTGGCTACCATAGCGGGTCGGCTCCTGCTCTTACACGTGCCAGCGGGAGAGTCCGTCTTCGTCCAGGGCGCTCGGGCTGATGCCATGTACTTGGTGGATTCGGGTGAGGTCGAGCTATCTCGCGAGGCCGGGTATCGCCGCGAGACGCTGGCCCGCGTGGGTCCTGGAGGGTTCTTCGGTGAGATGGCCTTGATCACCGGGCGTCCTCGTTCTACCACTGCCGTGGCGACGCGCCCCACGAACTTGTGGGTGCTCTACCGGAACGAGTTTGAGGCCCTGGTCATGCGCCATCCGGCTATAGCGGAGGCCGTCAGCCGGGGGGTCTCGGAGCGGCTGACGGAGGCGGAAAGCAGCCATGCGGAACGCCACCTCCGCCATGTCAACCTGCTCCAGGGGTTGGATAGCGAGGCCTTGCGGGACATCGCTGAGCATCTCCACCCCATGCGGTATCGGGAGAAGGAGATCATCTATCGGCAAGGCGATGCTCCGGATTTTCTCTGCATGATCGAATCGGGGCGAGTATCTTTACTCGCGGAGGAGAATGGGGTCGAAGCCCCCGTCGCCGTCCTTGATGCAGGAGACTCCTTTGGTGAGTTGGCCGTGCTCACCGGAGAACCGCGAGCTATGACGGCGCAGGCGTTGACGGACGTTGATGCCTGGCTCATATCCCCCAAAGATTTCAATGCACTGGCCGACCGGTATCCCGTGTTGGCCCTCAATCTGAGTCGGGGGCTGGCTACCCGGTTACGTGAGACGTCATCCCAGACACTACATGCGTTGCAGGTGGACCGTGCCTCTCGTCCTGCGATTACATCGAAAGAGCAAGGTGCCCCTAAGGCAGCGACTGAGAGCACTGCAGTGCCGGTGGCTCAAGTTAAGCCAGCGCCTAAACCCAAGGCTGCCACTCGACCAGCTACACCTCGCGCTCGACAGGTGCGACGCCAACCGCGCACCTCATCCCGGATAGCCCAGATCGCCGCGTGGTTCCGGTCGCTGAGCGTGGGGGCGAAGGTCCGGTTAGCCATTGTGCTGTTGTTGTTGGTGTGGCTGCTAGGTGTCGCGGCCCCGGCAGTACTCCTCAACTCGGTGAGCTACGCCCACGCTCTGATCAGTGACGTGAGCGGAATCGCGAACGGCTCCCAGGATACCGCGGGACCACAAGCGACGGCAGTTGCCATGGCCTTGGTGCCGACGGCCACTTACACGCCCTTACCAACGGATACGCCGATACCGACGGATACGCCAACGGCTACCCCTACACCCACGAATACGCCGACGGCCACGCCTACACCCACGCCGACGGATACCCCCACGCCGCGGCCTACCAGACCACGACCGAAGCCGACGCCTACTCCCAAGCCACAAGCAGCCGCAGCAGCGATCTCCTGGGATGGTAGGTTAAACCAATTAGGTGTTGGGCTCATACATGCGAACGTTGCCCCGGGACAGCCCTATTGGCGGCTGATTGAGGCCCGGTGGACCGACGAGAAGGAATCCGAGGGACGACATCACATCTACGTGAACGTGCTGGACGAGGCAGGACATCGAATTATCGGCCAGCCGATCAAGGTGTTCTGGCGAAGCGGCTCCGTCACCGGCAAAACGGAGGATAAGTCACCGACAGAGTACTCTTACAACTTCCAGATGTATGCAGCTGGGAATTCGTATAACGTGTCCGTCGAAGGATTGCCCAGCGATGTCGTTACCGGCATGGGATTAGGAGACATCACCCGCCGCACGTGGAAAATCCATACTTGCTTCTACCTCACCTTCCAACGAGCGATACGGTGATCATGGTGGGACGTGTTTTCACTCGATGGACAGAAGCCCGGAGCCAAATGTAGCCCCGGGCTTTCCATTTTCGATTCCCCTACGGTAACTACTCAGCCTCGGGCAAATAGGACGCTGATTTCGCAAATCATCCGCTGATAAACGCTGATGATTCACAAAGATCAGCGAGAATCAACGTGTGTCAGCGTCATCTGCGTTTTGCCGCTGGAAAGGCTGAGTAGCTATCCCCTACGTTTATACGTTTATCCCCTCACATGGTGAAGCCAGCAGCCTATCGCGCGCCACAACAGGGCGAAATCTCCTTGCAGGGAGTAATGCTCCACGTAATCTACCTCTAGGGCCAGACGTGCTTGTAAATCAAGGCCCCCTCGAAGCTGCGCGGGCCCAATGATTCCCGGCCTTACCAACAGCCTGCGCCGCTGTGCGTCCGTATATGCTGGGACTGTCTGGGGGTCCTCTGGACATGGTCCTACCAGGCTCATTTCCCCGCGCAGCACATTGGCAAGCTGGGGGAGTACATCCAGCCCCAGACGGTGAAGCCACCGGAGCAGACGGCTGTTGCCGTCGGGGCGTAGCACGTACATGCGGAATGGCTGTCCGTTAAGCCCCACGCGCTCCCGGCGCTCCAGGACACGGCCCGGTGATGCCACTCGTAGGGCAACAAGCAAGGGTAGGGCAATGATCAACCCCGTCAGAGCAGCGATGGTGTCTAACAGCCGCTTGGCTAAGCGCTGCATCCCGGTGATTGGGGGCCGTTGTGTCTCGCGATGTCCCCGGCGGAGCATCCCCACCAGCAGTCCTGAACCCAAAGCGGCCGCTCGCACGGTCAGCATAGGTAGGGCAACCAGAGCCACTGCCCGATCTCTGTGCCATGCATAACGGATGAAGGGCACTGTGCTGAGGACGAATCCGCCGATCGAGGCGACAGCCAAGTACCAGAGCGGCTGCCAGAGCAGGCCGCCTGGAAGTGCCACGCAGGCTATGCCTAGCGATACGATCTGAAACTTCAGCGTTTGCGGCGTGTGAGAGTCGCTTATCGCTTTCTCCGGCAGCCATTTCAGCATCACGGCCTTCCCGTGGCCGATGTGATACTTTCTGCGGAAGTAGCTAATCGGGGATGTAACATGCTGATGGTATACCTGAGCCTGTGGAACGAAGACCAGCCGATATCCCTTCGCTGCTAAGCGGAAGGATAGCTCCTGGTCCTCCACCGTGGGGCCGGAGAAGACAGGGTTAAATCCCTCGTTTTGGATGAGCACCTCGCGTCGATAGCCTGCCGAGTACGTGTCGATGAAGTCTATACGGGAGCGCTTGACCATGCGTCGATAGCGCTCTTCGTACTCGACCTGCACGAAGCGGGCTACGAGTGATCTCTGACGGGTGAGATATGTGCCCTTTGCCCCCGCTACCCCGGGGTCTGCAAACGCTGCCGCCAGACTGCGAGCCCAATGGGGTGTGGGTTCGCAATCCGCGTCTGTAAAGAGGATGATCTCCCCGCGGGCCGCGCGGATGCCTGCGTTACGCGCCGCGGCCGGCCCCCCGTGCGGAATCCGGATCAAGCGGGCTCCCATCGCCGATGCTACCCGGGCCGTATCGTCCGTTGACCCATCGTCCACAACGATGATTTCGTACTCCTTGGCGGGTAAGTTCTGGCCCTGCAACGCGCGCAGGCAACGCTCGAGCAGGGGAGCCGCATTGTAGGCTGGCACCACGATGCTGATCATTATTACACACCCGGAGATGGAGTCGCCGCCCGGCTTTGGAGGCTTACCCACAACAGGCTCATAGCCCCCAAAGTGATCAGCCAGATCACGACGATCATATGCAGCCAGAACGCGAAGACAAGTGCCTCATCTCTCGGCACGTGAAATAGCTCCAGGCCAACAATCGCCAGGTAATGGAACACGCCAACCCGAGCAGGAGAGCTGGGGAGCGCGCTCCCTGCCTGTAGGATGACAAGCAAGGTAAGCGCGATGACAGGGGAGGCGGGAAGGGCCAGGGCTCGGAGGACCGCCCAATTCGCGGCGGCGGAAAACGCCCATACGAGGGCCGTCCATCCCAGTAGAGCGCTGACCCGGGAAACGGACCGCAGAGGTGCCATTCCCTGGCAGATGGCACGCCAGCTCTGTATGAGATGGTCTCCCCACCTGGCCGGGAGATGCCGGGATCCACTCTGGACGAGCGGTTCGGCGCGATCCAGGGAGAAAGCTCCGACGACCAATATCACGGTGCTCCCGACAGCTCCTATCAGAAGGCGTCGAGACCACCCAACCAGCCAGTCCGGCCACGGCACGATGAGCAACAGGCCGGCAAATGTCACGAACAGGAAGACCAGATCGGCCCACTTCTCCACGACGATGGTGCTCAGGGATAGGACCTTGCTCTCTCCCTCTAGCCGTTGTAGGGCGTATGCGCGTGCCAGCTCGCCCAGCCGGGCAGGGATCAGTAAATTGATCCCCGCGCCGATGAGCAACGATGGGATTAAAGCGGACATATGAGGGGACGAGCCATCCCGTGGGTAAAGCGACCGCCAACGGGCTGCTTTGGTGACCATGGTGATCACGACGAGGCAGAGGCCTATTGAGACCCAGGTCAAGCGGATGCTGCCCAGCATATGGTACGCCTGACGTAAATCGATATGTCGGAGCGCCAGGTAGATCGTCCCGATGCTGGCTGCTACGCCAAGCCAAAATCGCGGCGATCGGAGCGTATCGCCGCCGATCTGGCGTAAATCTCGGCCTGGGTACGATGGGGACGGATAGGAACGCCGGGTACCATCATCCACCGAAATCACCCTTCCCGGTGGTCAATGCGCCTGCTCCAATCTGGCGCGTACGATGACACGGTGGGTGTTCGTCCACAGGGGCCAGCAGGTGACCAAAGTCAAGACAGGTTCATCTGTGGGGGCCATCCATTGGGCGTGTTGTTGACGTTCTTTTTCCGAGGCCCCGACCTCTTGCAGCAGGAGGATCTTCTCCACTCGGTACGTGTACTGGTGTCCATCGGCTGTGAATACCAGGATTTTCGACCCGGGTTTGAGCCGAGGCTCCTTACGGTCGATGTCCCGGCTGATCTGCTCGAAAACCCTCCCCTTCGCGTTGTGATGCCCGGAGATCACCACGTTGCCAACCTGGCCTGGGTTAGCGCTGTTCACATGATGGCCGGCCGCATGGTCAGCCGTCTGCCACTCGCTATGGCGCTGGTCTCCACTGCCTGCCACCTGCCAGGCCACCTCAACGACGGGGACGTCGATGTTCAGATCAGGTATGATAAGACGCACAGGTGGGCTGTCCGGTGTCGCTGTGGGTGTAGCAGATATGGGGGTAGACGCTGGTTGCGCTCGCGTCGCGTGCTGAGCGACCGTAGGGCTGGCGAGAGGTGTCGGCACCGCAGTGGGCATTGGTGTTGGCGATGGAGCCATCACCAGCATGGTAGGCGCTTCCCTGAGCGCTGTCGGCGTCTCGAGAGAGCGCGGCGCCGGCGAGCGCGAGGAACACCCTAAGAGGATGACAAGAGCGACGATCACTAATAATACCACTGCTGGGATAGTATGGTAGAAGCGCCGCGTTTTTTTTGACATCATGACCTCACCATAGCTTCTGGGAGGGAAATGGCTGACATCAAGTGGATGGACAAACTTGATAAGCACCGACACACACCTAAGTGCATTGTAGCCCAGGGCAAAAAATATGGCAAGGGCATATTGTGCGTGCGCTAAGGGATCGTTACTAGGTAGCGATGGAGATACTAGACAAGGCCAGAGCTTCCTCATTGGGAGGAGCCGACCGGTCTTTAATAAACAAGGTCAACGGAATCACGGGATATAGGTCTGGGCAGCCCTCGAGGCATTCTGCCGCCCAGTACAAAATCAGCCAGACGCGCAGAGGGCTCGGAGGTGATTGGCTTCATCCCCGGGCCCCTCATGCGCGATCGTATCAAACGGGGCTCGTTGTCTCTACCCTTTCAACCCCGTTACCGTAATGCCCTCGACGAAAGTTCGCTGTGTGAAGAAGAAAATAATGATAACAGGGAGGATGGTTACCGTGCTGGCCGCCATCAGGTAAGGCCAGACCAACTTCTCCTGGAACTGGCTGCGGAATAGCTGCAGCCCGAGCGCGATAGGATAGAGCTCTTCCCGATTCAGATAGATCAGGGGGCCGAGATAATCGTTCCAGGCGCCCATGAACTGGAAGAGGGCGACAACAGCCAGGGCGGGTTTGGCCAGCGGCAAAATGATGCGGACGAAAATGCCTATTTCACCAGCACCGTCCACTCGCGCCGCGTCCGAGATCTCTTGCGGAATGCTCATGAAGAACTGGCGCAGTAGGAAGATGTAATACGCATTTCCGAAAAAGGTGGGAATGACCAGAGCTTTGTAACTGTTCAACCACCCGAAATCCTTGAAGATGATGTACAGAGGAATCATCACTACCTGGAAGGGGATCATCATAGTAGCGATGCAGATGAAGAATAAGACATCGCGACCCCACCAGCGTAACCGAGCGAAACCGTAAGCAGCCAGCGAGGAAGAGAGAACTGCCCCAAACGCAGAAGGTATGGCATACTTGAGCGTGTTCAGGAAGAACAGGTCAAAAGGTTGCTTGGTCAACGCCTCTGGATAGTTCCGGAGGCGTACTGGATGCGGTATCCAGATCGGCGGCACACGATAAACCTGAGGGTCATCCTTAAGCGACGTGGAAAGCATCCACAGGAAGGGCAAGGCAAAAGTCAGGCTTAGGAACGCGACTGTTACGTATAAGACGATAGACCTCAGCAGCTGTCGGCGCTTCTTACGTCGACGCAATGCGGCGACTTCCGCCGCCGAAGGTGAATATAGAATGCGTTCAGCTGTGCTCTCACTCATGCTCGTTCACCTTGTGTCTGTTATGCATCTCTCTTATTCCATGCTTCCGCCATAGTAGACCCATCGAGCGGAGGAGCGAAAGACGATGATGGTGAAGACTACCACCAGAATGAATAGCAGCCATGCCAATGCAGAGGCATATCCCATCTTGAAGAATTGGAAGGCATTGCGATAGAGATAAATACCATAGAATTCAGTGGCCAGATTAGGACCACCGCCCGTCAACAGCCAGCCCAGGGTAAAATATTGGAACATGCCGATCAGGCTGGTAATCAGGACAAACAAGATGGCAGGCGTACACATGGGAATGGTGACATGCCAGAAACGTTGCCAGGCATTTGCCCCGTCAACAAGGGCCGCATCGTAAAGTGACCGGGGCACATCCTGTAATGCAGCCAGGAAGATGACGATAGCGCTCCCCTGAGCCCATGTATTGATGATAATCAAGGATGGTTTCGCCATCTTTGGTGAGGAGAGCCAGGGGATAGCTGTTTGCCCCAAACTGGCGAGGAAGGAGTTGATAAGTCCATAGCGAGGGTTATAGATCCATAGCCAGACCATTGCAGTGGCCACGGCCGGCACGATGGCGGGCAAAAAGAAAACCGTCCGGAAGAAGGAGCGACCTCTCATGTCGTTATTCAACAGGCTGGCCAGCAAGAAGGCCACCACTACACCGATTGGGACACCCAGAATGACAAAGTACAACGTGTTATATAAGACGATACGAAACTTCTCATCCTCCAAAAGGAGCTCCGCATAGTTACGTAAACCAACCCACTTTGGGGGATTGAGTACATCATACTGGGTGAAGCTGTAGTAAAATGAGGCAATAATGGGGTAAATCGTCCACGCTAGGAAACCAACCAGCCAGGGTGAAACGAAGGCAATCCCCTTCCCAAAGTTGCGTAGTTCTGTGCGGTGTATCTTTCGGAATGGACTTGCGATACTCATTGGATGCTCCTGGTCGAAGATTGGGGGTTAGCCGACGGGAAAGTCGGCCAACCCCAATGTCACGATTAGCTGCCGAAGCGCTTCGCGTACTCTTTGGTCAGGGCCTCTTGCATATCGGCAGCGGCCTCCTGCGGGGTCTTGCTATGATGGGTCACTGCGGATACGGTGTCCCACCACTGATTGCCTGTGAACCCCTCGATCGGATCGACCGGCATACCGTGCATCTCGTCCGCCTCAGTGGCAGACTTGATGTAGAAGTCGAGGCCGGGGTACTTGGAGGTGTCCACCCGGCTCAGGTAGGACTTGCGAGCGCCGATCCAGCCCGTCCCCTCGTAGATGATGTCCATGGCCTTGTCCGTGAGCAGGAACTCGATGAACTTGAAGGCCTGATCGGGATGCTTCGCGCCCTTGGGGATCTGGGAGTTGTGCCCACCGGTGGATTGGACTTTCTTCCCCTTGCGGTCGGCGGGTACCAGCATCCAGGCGTAGCCGAAGGTCTTATCCGGCGCCGCATGAGCCAGCTCGCCCGGCTGCCAGTAGCCATTGATGATCATGGCCTCCACACCCGCCGGGAAGCTAGACGTGGGGCTCTCAGTCCACGTGCCGTAGCTGTTCCGGTAGCCATCGATCTTATCGGCGCCCACCAGGTCGTAGAACTTCTGGATGGTGGCCAGTGTCTCGATGAACCAATCCTCGTTCACATGATAGGTGCCGGTCTTCTCATCGAAGGCCTTCTTATTGTAGGCAGCTCCCCAGTAGAAGGGATCGCCACCACCCCAGGAGCCACCCATGGCATCCATCGGGTCAAAGCCCAGGATAGCCACATTCCCAGCCTTATCCAGCTCGGTCAGGGTCTTATGCCACTCATAAGCTTCGTCAAAGGTCTGCGGCGGCGAATTCGGATCCAGCCCCTTGGCCTTGACCAGGTCCACATTGAAGGAGAGCGCATACCGCAGGAAGCTCTCCACAGAGGGGATGCCGTACACAACGCCCTGCCAGCTCGCGTAGTTCCACGAGGAGTCGAAGATGTCCGTGCGATCAATGGATGTGGATGCATTGAGATAGTCATCCAGCGGGATCATCGCGCCGCGCGAGTAGAACTCGGAGTAGGAAATATTTCCCGTCTCCACGTCAGGTGGCGTACCGCCAGCGATAGCCGTCAGGAGCTTATCGCTCACGCTGGCAACCTGGGTGCGCTTAACCTGGAAGTCCTCATTCTGCTCGTTGAAGACATCAACGACCTTCTGCAATGTCTCCAGGGCTACCTGGCCACCCCAACCATGCCACCAATCAATGACGATCGCTTTGCTTGGAGCCGGGGTCGGGGCCTTCTCTTTCTCCTTTGCGGCTGGCTGAGGCGCTCCCGACGGAGCCGCCGGAGCACACGCTGCAAGCGCTAAGGCCCCTGCTGCCCCGCCCACCATCTTGAGAAAACTACGTCGACTGACCTTCTCGCGCATCATCGTTATACCCTCCTAACTAAAATAAGATAGGAACCCTCAGAGGAAAGCTGGAAAGCGGCCAATGAGGAAACAAGAGGTTGCTGTCTCACCTCCTTAACGAACATGGCACTTCGAGATGCCGCTGATTCCAGAGGGGATCGGAATAGCGACGCTACAGGCAGGCCATAAACGACGAATTTACTAAGGAAACCGGAGTGCTATTGTTATACCACCTAATGCCGAGAACTGTCAAGCGCATCATGTGCGTGCGCCAAGAGACCGTTATCAGCACGAACGGTTTCGCATTCCTGATCTTGGTTCTGATGTGGCTGGAGACGTTGCCTGGAGGAGGGACACAAGCGGGAGGCTCGGGCTTCCACAGGTGCCCAGGCCTCCCGTAGAGATCGAGGATACATCGTGCGATCTACCAGAATTGAGGCAGGTATTCCCGATATGTGATGAGGTAATCATCCAGGATCTGCCTGGCGGTGTCGATGTCGGTAATGACCGGATCGAATAGTAAACATTGGAGGGCTGCCTGGCGGTCACCGTTCACGGCTGCGTCCACACATAGCTGTGCAACGGTCGTCTCCCGGCGGCATAGCTCGGCCACGGGCTCTGGCAACGCCCCAACGCTGACCCCTTGCACACCCGCGCCGCTGACCAGGCCGGGCACCTCGACGATGGCGCCAGCGGGCAGATTGCTGATAAGCCCCTGGTTAGGGATGTTGACGGCCTGGTGGTAGTGCTCTCCAGCTCCGGCGATGTTCTCGATGACCTCCAGTGCTCCCTCGCTGTCCGCATCGCGCAACTGTGCGACACCTACCTCCCCACGGGCCATTCTGGCGATGGCCTGGTGTAGATCTTCACGCTGCCTGCTGGCGAAATCCCAATCGTACAGGCTGATGTCATACTTCTCCCAGGGCTTCGTGGTGGGATCACTCACCCAAGGGAGATACTCGCACAGATGCTCATCCCCTGGGATAGGAAAGACGCCTGTAATCTCGTATATCTGGCGGGTCAGCGGCTCGAAGGAGGGATCAAGGGCAGCCCATCGTTTGGCGAAGAGGGGATAGAGATCCTCGCCGGTGCGCTTGTCACGCACGTCCAACATCCAGGTGAAATGGTTAAGCCCGGCGGCTTTGATATCGATCCGCTCCATCGCCTGGCGGGCGATCTTATGCAACGGAGGATATGTCCTGGAATCCGCATGCGTGGAAACGACACCTTCCGGAACCTCGAGCCCCAGGTCGTCGGCCAGAGCATATCCCACCATGCCGTATCCAGCCTGGATCTGGTGACACAATCCAACGACTTTGATCTTGCTATACCGGGCGATGGCGTCGCAGATGCGGATCATAGGGTTGGTGAAGTTGATGTACCAGGCATCCGGACAGAGCCGTTCCATATCTCGCACGATCTCCATGACCGGGCCGATGTTGCGGGCGGCGTGTGCGAATCCACCCGGACCGCCGTTTTCAGCATACGGCTGTCGCACGCCGTACTTGAGCGGGATCTCGTAATCCGATCGCCACAGATCCTCGCGAGGTGGAACCTCAATGGCAGAGACGACAAACTCAGTGTCTTCAAGCGCCTCCGCATGGTGCGTGTGAGTCGTGATCGTCATCTGGGCATCCCACTCCCGGTTCAGGCGCTCTGCCAACCCGGCGATCAGCTTAAGCGTTTCCGCGTTGCGATCCACCAAGGCCAACCGACTACCGCGCAGCCGCCTGCTGCTCATAAGGGTCGCCAGCGTGTTCAGCCCAAACGATGCACTGCCCGCTCCGATAACCGTGATCTTAGTAGGAAGCACGATCGCCACCTCCTCCGATGAGAGTACGCTCGTACGTACCCCGATTGAGCCATAAGGGCCCTTAGAGGCCTCCTTAAGGAATTATCACGTACCAAGCCTGGGTTTGTCAACTTGCCGACTTACGGGGTCAGGCCCCTTAGAGATCATATACTCTCTTGTCCAGCGGCTGAGAATCACGGGCCACGCTTCCTCAGGATCCCCTCTGGCCGTCCGTAGGATGCTCTCATGGATACGTTAGGACCATCCGCGCTCGCTGATCACAATCGACTTGTTGAGAGATGAAGGTTAGGTTACACTGTATATATAAGAGATATCAGATAGGAATATGTCGTTTATCTACATCCTGAACCTACTGAGGAGGAGGGGGGAATATGCAATACCGTCGTTTCGGCAATCTCGACTGGATGTCCTCAGCATTGGGGTTTGGCGCAATGCGCCTCCCGACAACGGATCCCGAAGATCGCTCGAAGATCGACGAACCCCTGGCGACGCGCATGATCCGCTATGCAGTGGACCACGGGGTCAATTATATTGATACTGCGTACCCCTATCACAACGGTGAGTCCGAACGATTCCTGGGCCGCGCGCTTAAAGACGGCTACCGAGAGAAGGTTCGCCTAGCGACCAAACTGCCGATGTGGGCAATCGAGACGGTCAGAGATGCTGATAGTATCTTGAACGTTAGGTTGGAGAATGTATATTCGTGAATTTGTATCTTGG
>JAGHDS010000053.1 GCA_021159845.1 Anaerolineae bacterium | reverse complement strand
CCCAGATACTATCCCGGGTAAGGGATGTGGCCCAGACGCCGGTTCGGCCGCCCCCATAGCTGCCAGGATGCGCACTGTGGTGATCGGTGTTCCCTGCGAAGCCGAAGACATGGCCGAGGGACAGGCCGTATTGCACGGTGCTGACGTGATCGCGCGGTCCCATCGTGTGCAGGGAGGGGTATGGCGCGTCGTCACTCTCGCTGCACCCATGCATGGAGATGATCTCGACAATGGGGGTGAAGTCCGCCGTGAAATCCGCCCAGTTGATGCCGCGGTAGCCTGTCGGATAGCCGATGTGGTGGGGCATGGCGATCGCATCGATGCCGCGGGAACGATAGTCCGCCAGCGCCTCTTTGAGTTCGGCGAGGGTCGCCGCGGGGATGATCTCACCCTCGCTGCCCTTGTACACGATGGTGTAGTCGCCCGACCGCATGCAATGCCACTCGTAGCTGAGGAAAGTGACGAACTCGCCGTCCTGGTTATTGGACTCCGTGACGGCCTTCGCATGTTCCCAATTCTGGCGCAGCTTGGCGAACCCCTCCTCGTGGTAGTCGACGAGGTATTGAAGCCGCGCCTCCCCGCGTGGCATGTCGGGCCAGTGGCCGTGTCCCGTGACGGAGCAGAAGTCAAGTTGCAGCCTGGCGTTGGCGAAGGCGTCCTCGATAGGGCCATGACCATAGGAGATGCCACAGTGATTGTGTATATCTCCGTAGTAAGCCTTGTACGGTTCGTACCCGCGGATCATACGCCCTCCTCCTGTCGTGAATTCCATGTCGCAGCCGCGACCGCTTCATATACGGCCGTGAACGCGGCGATGTGAGCGGAAAACCCATACACTGTCTCCGCTCGCTGCCGTCCCGCCTGGCCCAGCCGCGAGCGCAAGGCGGCGTCGTCGATCAGGCTTGCCAGCGCCTCGGCCAGCGCCGTCGGGTCGCCCGGAGGCACCAACAACCCCGTCTCGCCGTCTCGCACGGTCTCCAGTGGCCCGCCGTGAGCCGTGGCGACTACCGGCTTCCCCGTGGCCAGCGCCTCGATCACCGTCATCCCAAAGGGCTCCGGCTCCACCGAGGGTTGCACCAACACGTCCAGCGCGGCCATGACCTGCGGCGCGTCCCGGTGATACCCGGCGAGCAGAAACCGATCGCTTAGCCCCAGCTCACGGATCAGCGCTACAAGACGCTCTCGCGGCGCCGGTTGCCCTGGTACGATGTCACCTACGATGACAAAGCGAGCCTGCGGGTGGCGATCCTTCAGGAGTGCCGCCGCCTGAGCGAACACATCCTGCCCCTTCCATGTGTGGATGCGCCCCACCTGGCCGATGAGGACTTCATCCTCGTGGTAGCCCCACGCGCGCCGCAAGGCGGAGCCATCCACATCTGGCCGAAACCGCTCCGTATCCACGGCATCCGGGATGACGACGATCCGTCCTGTGCCGTCTGGTGCATCGGCCAGCAGGTGATCGCGCACGGCGTTGGAGATGGCGACCACGCGATCGGATAGAGCCACGGCGGCGCGGGCGACGCCGCGCCGCAGCCATGCGGGGCGCCGGATGATCTCGTGGATATGCCACACGTGGGGCTGGCCGGTCAGCCGGGCTGCCAGCGCACCACACCACACGGCGGCGGTGTTCGAATGCACAACGTCGATGTGCTCACGACGTATTAACCGAATCAGTTGTGCCGTGCCATACGCCAGACGCCACAGAAACACAGGAAGCCCGGCCGGGCGCAGGTAGCGTCTTCGCAGTACGGCCATGTTCAGCCGCACAGCGGGCACCCCTGCTTGAGCCAGCGCCTCCCGCAGCTCGCCGCGGTACGGCAGATCGGCGGGGACCACGACCAGGGGCCAGAATCGGTCGCGATCGAGCCGCCGGACCAACTCGTAGAGGACGATGTCCGAGCCGTAAAGCTCATCGGAGCTGTGAACGTAGAGAACGCGCAGCGGATCGGCCATGATGATCATTCTCGCCGCACAGCCCGGGCGCCGGCGACCATCAATCCAACCTGCACCCAGACCGCTGCCAGCCAGGTGCCATCGGTGGCGTGATACGCGATCAGCAGGGCGATGAACCCAATCGCCAACCCCAATAGCAAAGCCCGATCCAGCACCGCGGCCCCTCGTGCCGCTCCGATCGCCATCGCCAGGGATAGCCCTACCCATCCGTAGAAGAACAGGGCGCCGAAGAGGCCGGTCTCGTAGAGAGTTCGCACGGTCAAGTCGGAAATCCACGCGGGGGCCCCACGGATGAGGCCGTGGATCTGGTAGAATACGCCCGGCCCCCAGCCGATCCACGGATGTTGTCGCCATTCGCTGAGCGCTAGAGTGTAGTTTTGCAGCCGGGCTGAAAATGTGGGGTCGGCGCCCAGCTGGGAGAATGTACGCAGCCTGCCGATAAAGGGAATGTCCGGCGGTGCCACCCAAACGAGACAGACGAGCCCCAGGAGCAGGAACGGAGCCAACCCGGCCAGTAGCGCGACATGTCGCCAGCGCGTTCTCGTCTGTCGGCTGTAGAACAGGAAGGCCAGGGCGGCCCCTATAGCGAACTCGATCCAGGCCGCTCGCGGGAGGCTCGCACCCGCCGCCAGCCCGGTGATCAGCAGCCCAGCCAGATACCACCACCGGCCGCGCGTGTTCCATAGGGTCAGCAGGAGCACCAGGAACATCAACGCCCAGGCGGCCGAGTGGCTGCCGAAGATGTTGCCCTCCTCCAGCGTACCATAGGGGGTCCAGATGGGGACATGATGTCCCCTTTGCAACCCCAATCGAACACCCATAGGCTGTAACACGAAGACGACGAGCCCATACGCTGACTCCAACACGCTCAGCGCCAGGAAGCCCCCAACCGCCAGGTGCCATTGCCGCCGCGTGTGGATCAGGTTGACAACGGTCAGATACGTGAGCACCATCAGGAAGAGACGAACGACGTGCCGCAGGCTGTCCCAGGGGTTCGGGGCGTTGACGAGGACGCTCAACACGTTCATGCTCCACCAGGCCAGAGCGAACAGCCCGGGCCAGGTCAGGATGGGCAT